>JBKBSS010000113.1:0-9394 GCA_046291385.1 Emticicia sp.
TGGAATGAAACTTAAATCATTCGATGCTTCGGCGGCAAAGGCTTCGGCAGTTGGCATTGAAGTAGTTTCGTTTAAAGATAAAGTAGCTATCGTAGGAAAATCTACTTGGGAAGTGAAAAAAGCCCGTGATTTAGTTAAAATAGAATGGGAGAAAGTGGCAAATCTTGAAAGTAGCGACGACCATAATCGAATTTTCAAGGAATTATTGGATGGCAAAGCCGACGTGCGTCGCAAAGATGGTGATGTAGAAACGGCTTTCAAAGATGCCGCAAAAATCGTAGAGGCAGAATACCAATGTCCTTTTTTACCGCACAACCCGATGGAGCCAATGAACTTCTTCGCTCACGTGCGTGAAGATGGAGTTGAACTGGTTGGGCCAACGCAAACGCCACAAAATGCCCAAAATCAAACAGCAAAATTGCTCAATATTCCTGCTGAAAAAGTAACAGTAGAATTAACAAAAATGGGCGGAGGTTTTGGTCGTCGTTTGGGTACAGATTATGTTTTGGAAGCGGCCGAACTTTCGAGCATCATCAAAGCCCCAGTAAAAGTCATGTGGACTCGTGAAGATGATATGGGCGGAGGAAGTTACCGTCCAGCGGTTCGTTATCGTTTCCGTGCGGCTCTCGATAAACAAGGCAACATGATTGGCTACACACTTCGTGGTGCGGGGCTTAATGCAGGAAATTCGACTCGTCAAGATAATTTTCCAGCGGGAGCAGTTCCAAACTTATTGATTGATTCGGCCGAACACAAATCACCGATTACGACTGGGCCTTGGAGAGCTCCAATTACTAATTTCTTGGCATTTGCCGAACAATCTTTTCTTGACGAAGTAGCTACTGCCGCTGGTAAAGACGCTGTTCAATTCAGACTTGAATTATTGGAAAAAGCCAAAACTGCACCAGCGGGCGAGATAAAATACAACATTGACCGCATGAAGGCTGTCATTGAACTGGCGGCTGAAAAATCGGGTTGGGGCAAGAAGAAAAAAGGTGTAAGTCTCGGTTTCAGTGTTTATTTCTCTCACGCATCTTATGTTGCTCAAGTAGCAGAAGTGGTGATGAAAAAAGGAAAGCCAGTTTTGCAAAAAATCTACGCCGCCGTTGATTGTGGTATAGTTGTCAACCAAAGCGGAGCAAGAAACCAAGTAATGGGCGGAATCGTTGACGGTATCGGCCACGCCATGTACGGCAACTTGACTTTCAAAGATGGCACACCTGACCAAAAGAATTTCAACGCCTTTAGGTTGATAAAAATGAACGAAATTCCTGCTATTGAAGTAAGTTTCGTCAATAATGGCATTGACCCAACTGGTTTGGGCGAGCCAGCTTTACCTCCAACTGGAGGCTCGGTTGCTAATGCCATTTTTAAGGCAACTGGCAAGCGTTTACGCAATCAGCCATTTATTGAGCAAGACGAAAAAATGTTTGAGAGTGTTTCTTAACACTTAAAATGTACTTTCATCAAAAAGCCGAATCATTTACTTTTGATTCGGCTTTTTTGTTTTTATCAAAAATTACTGAAACACTTAAATTAGACTTTATCTAAAAATCTACTCAATAATAGATATTTTCTCTAAAATATACTATTCTTGTAGATTAAATACATTGCCTTCTAAAAATATTCAGTAAAATTTCTCTAATTTTCTAACAATTTGTTTCAACAAATAATTTATAATTTTAGTATATTTGCACGCTCATCTAAACAAACAATTCATGTAATTTCATACCCCAAAGCATGAATCAATTCAAAAATAAACTCCCCTTCAGGGGCAGGGGGTTTTTCACCGATGAAAGTTAACCTTATTACGCAAGAATCCTTTGAAAGCCGCCACCACGGCAAGAGCGAAAACGAACTGAAAGCCATGCTCGAAAGAATTGGCACTGATTCGCTTGAAACACTCATCAATGAAACTGTTCCTGCTGGAATTCGTTTGAAAAATCCACTCAACTTGCCAGCGGCAAAGTCAGAGGTTGATTTTTTGGCCGACTTCAAGGCATTGGCTCAGAAAAACAAAATCTATAAATCATTTATAGGTACGGGCTACTACGATACCGTTGTGCCAAACGTGATTTTAAGAAATATACTGGAAAATCCATCTTGGTACACAGCTTACACGCCTTACCAAGCCGAAATTGCACAAGGACGTTTAGAAATGCTTTTGAATTTCCAAACAATGGTAATTGAGCTAACGGGAATGGAAATTGCCAACGCTTCTTTGCTCGACGAAGGTACAGCCGCCGCCGAAGCCATGACGATGCTTCACAGTGTGCGTCCTGCTGCCAAGAAAAACGCCCAAACTTTCTTCGTTTCGGAACTTTGTCACCCACAAACCATTGATTTGGTAATTGGTCGTGCTGAACCTTTGGGTATCAATGTTGTAGTTGGAAATCACGCAACTTATGATTTAACCAACGAAGATTTATACGGAATTTTATTGCAATACCCAGCCACCAATGGCGAGGTATATGACTACACAGATTTGATTGCTGCGGCTCACGAACTTCACATTTTTACTGCGGTAGCTGCTGATTTACTTTCATTAACGCTTTTGACCCCTCCAGGCGAAATGGGTGCTGATGTAGTAGTTGGTTCTGCTCAACGCTTGGGTGTTCCGATGGGTTATGGTGGCCCTCATGCGGCATTTTTTGCTACAAAAGATAGCTTTAAACGCCAAATTCCTGGTCGTATCATTGGCGTTTCGGTTGATTCACAAGGCAATCGTGCTTTGCGTATGGCTTTGCAAACTCGTGAGCAACACATCCGTCGTGAAAAAGCTACTTCAAATATTTGTACTGCCCAAGTTTTATTGTCAGTAATGGCTTCGGCTTATGGTGTTTATCACGGGCCAAAAGGTTTGACAAACATTGCGGCTAAGATTCACGGTTTAACAAAACTTTTTGCAGAATCAGTTGAGGGATTGGACTATCAAGTGCTTAATAAAAATTATTTCGATACCATAACGATTCATACCGAAGATAACAGCAAAATCAAGGCAATTGCTGAGAAACATGAGGTTAATCTTCGTTATTACGCCAATGGAAATATAGGAGTTTCTTTCGATGAAAGAAAAACCATCAAAGACGTTGAGCAATTATTAAATATTTTTGCCGAAGCAGGTGGAAAAAGCACAAACATTCATTTAAAATCTGAGGTTGAAATTGGTTTTGGCGTAGGTCTAAATCGTACTTCTGATTTTATGACGCATCCAGTGTTTAGTAGCTACCACACCGAACACGAAATGTTGCGTTACCTAAAATCTTTAGAAAGTAAAGATTTATCGTTGGTTCACTCAATGATTTCGTTGGGAAGTTGCACCATGAAACTCAACGCTACGGCCGAGATGATTCCTGTAACTTGGCCAGAATTTGGCAATATTCATCCATTTGCTCCGAAAGACCAAACGCAAGGTTATCAAGAATTATTCAGCGATTTGAATGATTGGCTTTGTGAAGTAACAGGTTTTGCACAAATGTCATTACAACCAAATTCAGGAGCTCAAGGCGAATACGCTGGTTTGATGGTGATTCGTGCTTACCACGAAAGCCGTGGCGATTCGCACCGCAATATTGCATTGATTCCTTCATCGGCTCACGGTACAAATCCAGCATCGGCAGTGATGGCAGGAATGACTGTTGTAGTAACCAAATGTGATGAAAAAGGTAATATTGATATAGCTGATTTAACGGCGAAAGCTGAACAACATTCAGCAAATTTAGCTTGTTTGATGGTAACATATCCTTCAACGCACGGTGTTTTTGAAGAATCTATCATTGAAATTTGTAGCTTGATTCACTCACACGGTGGACAAGTTTATATGGATGGAGCAAACATGAATGCCCAAGTTGGTTTGACTTCGCCAGCAACTATCGGAGCTGATGTTTGTCACCTCAACTTACACAAAACATTTTGTATTCCTCACGGTGGTGGTGGCCCAGGAATGGGGCCAATTGGTGTAGCACAGCATTTGGCTGAGTTTTTACCAACGAACGTAGTTGTTGACATGGGTGGAAAATCTGGTATTCATGGAATCTCGGCTGCTCCTTACGGAAGTGCGAGTATCCTGACAATTTCGTACGCTTATATTGCCATGATGGGTGGTGAAGGTTTAACAAATGCCACTAAAAATGCGATTTTGAATGCCAATTACATCAAATCTCGTTTGGAAGGAGAATACCAAATTCTTTACACAGCCGATAGTGGACGTTGTGCCCACGAAATGATTGTTGATTTACGTCAATTTAAAATGTCGGCAGGAGTTGAAGCCGAAGACGTGGCAAAGCGTTTGATGGATTATAATTTCCACGCTCCTACGCTCTCGTTCCCAGTAGCAGGAACGATTATGATTGAGCCAACTGAATCAGAATCGAAAGCCGAACTTGACCGTTTCTGCGATGCACTTTTAAGTATTCGTGAAGAAATCAGAGAAATTGAGGCAGGAAATATTGATAAAGCCGATAACGTATTGAAAAACGCTCCGCACACGGCGGCAGTAGTTTTGGTAGAAAATTGGACAAAAGCGTATTCGAGAGAAAAAGCAGCTTATCCGCTACCTTACGTAAAAGCCAATAAATTCTGGGCAACCGTTAGCCGCATCGACTCTGCTTATGGCGATAGAAATTTAATCTGTTCTTGTGAGCCTGTGGAGGCTTATGCTGAGAATTAATAGATTGCTATGCTATGATAAAAAGCCATGCTTTAGTTGAAGTCTTAACTAAAGCATGGCTTTTTTTATGTATTAATAAAGAGCTAATTTATTTCTAAGTATCGTTACTTCAAAGGCTTTAGAAGATATTCCAGTCCATTGACTTTAATTTCGTACATCGTAGCCAATAACATTCCGAGTTTTCCTTCGGGAAAACCTTTGTTTTGATACCAAATTAAGTAATATTCGGGTAAATTACATATTAAAGTACCTTTATATTTGCCAAAAGGCATCTGCATTTTTACTAAATCTTGGAGTATCTGGGAGTTCATTTCGTATATGTTTAACAAAGAACCAACGTCTCAAAAAGGCAATCGAGCGTTTTTATAGCATCATTACAAAAGCCTGGATGAGTTTTTGAAGTTTGAACAATTGTGCTTCGGGTTGCAGTAAGCCAGCGAAAACGTGAAGCAATTGGTAACATTCCTATCGGGCCGCCGTCTTTTCCGCCAATGCAAATCTTTTCCCAAGTTTGTAAGTATTTTTCTAAGTCTTCAAAGTCAAGTTCTGCACCGAAAAGGCTGAGACGTTGTTTGTCGAGAATATATTTTGCCTGTAAAAAACCTTGTTTTTTGCAATAGAGAATAATGCCAACGTTCAGAAATTCTTCACGCTCAACCTTTGGCACGACCCTAATTACGGCATACTCATATAGTTGATTGTCTTGCATTGTGTATCTCTTTTATTACAGAATCTATCATTTTTACTCGTGTTTCGATAAACTGAGCGTAAACTTGGCGGCGTTCTTCGGACGAATCAAGTACCGAATAATCGCTCAACCATTCATCAGGAACTAAGTTTACAACATCATTGATGAGTTTGGGCGTGAGCGTTGCACAAAATTCTTCAACAACGGCCTCAATCTCACTGGCTTGTGCCAAAAGAACGTGGTCTTTGATTGCCGAAAATGCTCTTTTAGATTGCACTTCCCAGTTTTCCCAAGAGTGATGAAAATAGAGCGAAGCACCGTGGTCAATCAACCATAATTCTTTGTGCCACATCAGCATATTTGTATTGCGTGGCGTGCGGTCAACGTTGGTCAGGATATAGTCGAGCAACACAATTTTTGAGGCGATTTTTGGTTCAATCGTCTTGACGATTGGGTCGTAGGTAATTGAGCCAGAAAGATAATGTACGCCTAAATTTAGCCCAACACTCGCTTGAAGCAAATCTTGGATTTCTTCGTCGGGTTCGGTTTTGCTGAAAGAATCATCAAGCGTAGCAAAGACAATTTCGGGCATTTTCAAACCTAAAGCACGAGCCAATTCTCCACCAATCAATTCGGCAATAAGTGCTTTTACGCCTTGTCCAGCCCCACGAAATTTGAGTACATACAAAAAACCATCATCAGCTTCGACGATGGCAGGTAGCGAACCACCTTCTCGCAAAGGCGTTATGTAGCGAGTAATATTTACGGTTCGGAGGTGAAGCATTAATTTATGGGTTGAAAGAGTATCACGTGATAATCTTTTTTAGAAGTCTAAAACGCAGATATTTCTTTGGGAGCAGTAAAAGCTGAATTTATACTTTCTGCTTTATTTCCACAAATATCCATTAATTCAAATGAAACATTGTATTCTGATTCACTATATAATCGAAACTCACCGTTGCACATATTATGACCAATATTTAAGGGCTTACCTTTTTCAATTAAAATCATAAATTCTGTTTCTTCTTTCCAAAATTTATTATACAATCGCACATTGATATAACATTCATCAGAATTTTCTTGAACTTTTAACGAGTAAGTAACATATTTTTCTGGTCCGCAGCCCAATTGCCTGTAAGTGGCCTTTACAAAAGTTGGTTTTGTTATCCAAGTAGGAGATTCATTATCATACTCTTCCGTACATTGCCACTCTTTTACTATCCATTTTTTGCTATTTACATCATAAACATTTTGATTTAAAAGTGATTTTTGATTCAAATCAAGACCTTCAAAATGTAGTTTATATTTTCTTCCTTTCTTTAAATCATTTGTGGGTTTTAAGATAAGTTGATTCAAATTAAATCCTTTATTCAGCTTTACAAATTTCAACCCAATTTTATTATTACCTAAAACTAAAAAGACTTTGTATTTAAAGGATATTTGTTTCAATAAATCAAGCTGATTTGCATGGTCTTGGATAATAATATAAGAATTAGGTGAAATGAAAGAAGATTTAGGATAGTAAGTAATACTTCCAAATCCACATTTTGCATCTATCGAAAATGGCAAAAAAAACAAAAAAGGAATTATTTTGAATAGATTTTTCATTTTCTTTTTGGATTGATATATTTGTGTGCTACGTTTTCAAAATTAAATTTATTGCTCAAGAGTCCTTAAAATTTCATCTCACAAAATAAACCCTTTTAATTTTGTTATTTTCAATTTGATATATGGCGGTGGCTTCAAAAGGCTTGCCCGCACCCGTAATGTATTCTTTGTCAATAACTGTATTGCCTTGAATGATGCGGTTTTTTAGTTCACAATGCAAATTAGGTGTTTTCTTGAAGTAGGCATCATAAGATTTTCGCATTTCATCTTTTCCTTTCGTCCGTAAAGTATTCGGAAACGTATAAATTTCAACATCATCGGCATAAGGCTCTAAAAAAGCCTCAATATCACGTGCATTATACCCATTTAACTGATTTTGGGCTAAAATTTCAGGCGTAATTTCTTGTTTCTGTGCAAATGCTATGTTTACTGGAAGTAATAGAAATAAGAAAAGCTTTTTCATTATCATTTAGTTTTTATCATTTTCCAAAAATACTATTCCAAATCACATTATAAACATCAGTTGCCAAAATTTCATCTGATTGTGTCTGATTACTTATCAAAACTGGATAAAACTCTTTGCCAATATCAAGCGTTCCGTGCGAACCTTTTATCAGTGTAGCATCCAACGGAATCACATCCATTCTATATCTAAAACCCAATAGTTTTCGAGCCAATTTATAAGCGGCACGCAATTTTATGAACGGGTTTTTAGGATTCATAAACATTTCTACTGGGTCGTAGCCAGGTTTGTTATGAATATCAACACTGCGAGCAAAATCAGGAGCGAGTTTATCATTCAACCAATAATAGTACGTAAACCAGCTATCGGCTTTTGCCATTAAAACTAAATCTCCTGCCCGTTCGTGATTGATTTTATGTTCACGTTTTTCTGCTTCGTCCATTACCAAAGCAATTCCTTCAACTTTCGATAAAATGGACTTGATTCGCTCTTTTTGACTTAAATCATTGATATAAATATGGGCAATTTGGTGGTCAGCAGCGGCAAATGCCTTTGATGCTCCGCAATCAAGCAATTCGTGTCCGTTTTCAAGTCTTACTGAAATCAAACCATTTTCACGTAAAATACGATTGATATGAATCGGATTATTAACATTATTAATACCGTATTCTGAAAGTAAAATTACGTTAGCGTTTTTAGCTTCGTAATATTCCACTAATTCTTGCACTAAATCATCAATTTCGTGCAAATCTTTGGCGATTTTATTAAAATCTACGCCAAATTTCTGCAAACAATAATCTAAATGTGGCAGATATATAAGCGTAAGCGTTGGGTCATTTTCTTTGTCAACTTCCATTGAAGCATCGGCAATCCATTTTGAGCAATCAATGCTGGTATTTGGCCCCCAAAATTTAAACAATGGAAAAGTACCGAGTTTTGCTTGTAACTTATCTCGTAAATCGGCAGGATAAGTGTAGCAATCAGGTTCTTTTTTTCCATCAGAATGATATTGTGGGCGAGGAGTTGCCGAAAAATCAGCCGATGAATACATATTGTACCACCAAAACATTTTAGAACTCGTAAAATTTGGGTTTTTCTTTTTCGCAGCTTCCCAAATTTTTTCAGCACGAACGAGTTTATTCGATTGCTTCCAAAACTTCATTTCGTTGGCTTCACGGTCATACCAACCATTGCCCACGATGCCGTGTTCGTCGGGATTTTTGCCAGTTACATAACAACTTTGCGAGGTTGTCGTAACGGCAGGAAATGGCGGTTTTATGTGCGTTAGCTTATTTTTTGCAAGAAATTGTTGCAAGAAAGGTGTATGCTCACCAATTACGCTTGTGCTGAGGCCAACTATATCTATGACTACTGTTTTTTGCATTTTTGAGTATTTCTACATTTTCATTGCCGTCTGCTTCAGCTGACGGATAATATATTGACTAAAAATCAAATTGGCTTCAGCCAAAACTAACTGTAATTTTGGCTAAAGCCAGTTCTGATTTATTCATTTCAAACCGTCAGCTAAAGCAGGCGGCAATGAATTTTGTGCATCTTAATTAAAAAATTACAAAAGTCCTTTCACCCAATTTATTTCTCTAATAATCGACTCATTTAAAGGAGCTTGAAACTCAGTTGGCAAAACGCCCCAAGTATAAGTTTCGATTTCGAGATGATTGGTAAAAGGTGTTTTTTTATGAACATTGATTGTATCTACAATATCAGATTGTGTAGAACTTAGCACACCGTAATGTTCCAAGAATAATGGCACGTGGAAATGTACTCGCCAAGAACTAATATTTTCATCAAAACTTTCAATTGCTTCGGTTAAATCTGGGAATTTCTGGAAACTTCCGTCTTTTTTCTGAGCCACAACTTGATGCAAATAGGTTGGTTCATTGTATTGAGCAATTACTTTTAGTTTTTCTTCGGCATTGCTCGAAAAATCAACTTTCAAAGCCGAGCT
>JBKBSS010000114.1:0-9359 GCA_046291385.1 Emticicia sp.
GTGATTTTAAAAAAATCAATAATATTATGGATATACAGAACCGCACTTTGAGTGAAGTCGAAGGGGGCTAACTATATGCAATAATTTCAATCTTCGTTCCTTTATTCAGTTCTGACGTTAAAAAACACGCTATTTCGGCTTCTTCGGCTCTTGTTTTAAAGTTTTGTAGGCCATTTCCCATAAATTCTTGCTCGGTATTAAAGCCTTTTCCATTATCAATTATGCTAATTTTTATTGCTTCGTTCTGCTTTTTGATGGTTACGTTTACGTTTGTTGCCTGTGCGTGCTTAACAGCGTTATTGATGGCTTCTTTAAAAATCAAGTAAATATTTTTTCGTTGTTCCATCGTTAAATTCACTTTTTTCAACTCTGCATCAATAACAAAATCTAAAGGAATGCCCGCATCTGCCAAATATTGTGAGGCAAAAGACCTCATTCGCTCAAAAAGTTTTTCAACATTATCATTTTTAGGATTTATTGTCCAAACGGTATCTTGCATCAAGACTACCGATTCTTTTGAATTTTCAATGATTTTTTCTAAAATTGGCAAAATATCTGCCGTCGCTTTGTTTCGTAGAATCTCTACAAAAATGGCGATAGAATTAAGATTTGAACCAACTTCATCGTGCAAATCGGCTGCAATTTGATTTCTGACTCCTTGAAGTCTCAATTTTTGCCGAGAATCGTATAAAAAGAAAAGATAAATAAAAATACTTACCAAAATGATAAGATAAATAACTACGATAAGAATAAAATACCATTCGTGCCAAAATACAATTTCTTTTTCAATCTTGATTTCGTAAATTTTTGAGTTTTTAGTATTTGTTTTTATTTGAAAAACAAAAATCCCACCTTCCAAATTTTGGTAATGTGCTACTGGATAAGTATTTACAGTCCAAGTTGAATTGTTTTTTTCGCCTTTCAAACGATATAAATATTCAACAGAATATCCTTTGACTTGAGAAAATTCTAAAATTAAATCGTTTTCTGATGCGGTTAAATGTATTGAATTATTTTTAGGAAGAGGTCTTGCTTGATTATTGACCAATAATTTTTTGAGAGCAACTTGGGAGAAAGATGCAGAAGCAGCCGACAAAGCAGCAAAAATTAGTAGAAGTCGTGGCAATTGATTTTTGGATTTGATAAACAAATTTAAGAATATAAGCTAAATTTCAAAATTATTATTGATATTTTTTTGAATTATCACAAAAAAATTGTAAGTACAAATTTCGATACAACTCCTTAAATAGTTGATATTTCGATGCGATTTTTCTGTAATTGCATCATTCATTATTTAGTTTTTAACTTTATTTTTGCACGATGAACCAACAAAAAGACACCAATTAAACTAATTGGTGTCTTTTTTACTATTGATAATAGTGGTTTTTATTATTTTATGGCTACCAAAGCATGAGTGTTTTTAACAGAAACTATCTCTTGTCCTTTACTGAAAACTTTGCTTATTGTGCTATTCTTATCGCTCATTTCGAGGGTATAAAGACCGTTGTCCAATTGACTCATGTTGAGCAATATAATTTTTTGTTTTTCTTTTTTACCAAATTTTCTACTGAAAAGTTCCTGTCCTTTATCATCTTTCAGACTCATACATATAGTTGTTCCAGCTTCCCAGTCTTTTCTTGCTAATAACACCTTTAGTCGGTATGTTTCGGGCGAAACATTGAATCTTGCCATAAAAGAAGGCGTTTCGGCAGTCATAGGTACTTCCACTTCGTTAAAACTTTGAGCATTGGCAATGCCAGTAATCCCTACTCCGAAGGCTACAGTGGCGATTTTGATTAGATTTTTCATGATTTGTCGTTTTTACTTGTTTGGTTTTCATGTTAAAAGTTTAAATTGTAATAAATCAATGTTTTGTTTACAAAGTTGATTGTTTTTTTTCGTACATAAAATCAATAATATTATGGATATGATTCGGCATATTAGAAAATTAGCAAAGCCACTTATAAGCCCAAATTTTAAATTATATACAACAAAAAAAGTTGCATCAAAAATTTTCGATGCAACTTTTTTATCAATCAAGAACTTGTGGGTTATTCTTATATCACCACATTCACAATTCGTTTCGGCACAACAATGATTTTCTTGGGTGTAGCACCTTCCAACCATTTTAGCACTAATTCATTTTCGACCACCAACTTTTCAATTTCTTCTTTGCTCATATCGGCAGGAAAATTGAGCGTTGCACGCACTTTTCCATTTATTTGAATCGGATACTCAAACGAATCTTCCACCAAATGTTTGGCATCAAAAGTTGGGAATTGTTGAGCCGTAATGCTTTCGGTATTTCCCAGAACTTGCCATAATTCTTCGGTTACGTGCGGTGCGTAAGGCGATAAAATTACTACTAATTGCTCAAGAATGGCTTTTTTGTGGCATTTCAAGTCAGAAAGCTCGTTTACACAAATCATAAACGAACTTACCGAAGTATTGAATGAAAACGACTCAATATCTTCGTTTACTTTCTTGATGGTTTTGTGCAAAGCCTTCAATTCTGCTTTGCTTGGTTCGGCATCAACCACCAAGTTTTTACCGTTTTGGTCGAAGAACAAACGCCATAATTTACGCACAAATCTATACGTACCTTCAATGCCACGAGTATCCCACGGTTTGCTTTCGGTCAATGGCCCCAAGAACATTTCGTAAAGACGGAATGTATCAGCACCGTATTTTTCAACAATTGTGTCAGGATTTACAACATTGTACTTTGATTTCGACATTTTTTCTACTTCCGAACCACAGTTGTATTTTCCATCCTCTAAAATAAACTGAGGGTCATCGCCAATATCATTTCTTGTAGCTTTAAATTTCTCAACGTCTAAAATATCATTTTCTACAATATTTACGTCAACATGAAGTTTCGTTGTTTCATATTGGTCTTTCAAACCATAAGATACAAACGTTACTTTTTCAGAATCTTTCAAACGATAAACAAAGTTTGAACGCCCCATAATCATCCCCTGATTGATGAGTTTCATAGCGTATTCTTCTTGTGGCACATGACCTCTGTCTTTCAAGAATTTATTCCAGAAACGGCTATACAGTAAGTGACCAGTGGCGTGTTCGGTTCCGCCCAAATAAAGGTCAACATTTTGCCAATAATCAATCGCTTCTTTCGATGCAAACTCATTATCATTATTTGCATCCATGTATCTGAACCAATACCAGCTACTTCCTGCCCAACCTGGCATGGTCGAGAGTTCGTATTCGTTTCCTTTATAATTCCAACCTTCGGCACGGCCTAACGGTGGCTCGCCATCTTCGGTTGGTAAATATTTATCAATTTCTGGTAAAACCAAAGGCAAGTCTTCCTTATCAATCAAATAGGGCAGCGGTTCGCCGCCCGTTCCCTCCTTAAAGAACACAGGTACAGGTTCACCCCAATAACGTTGACGAGCAAAAACTGCATCACGCAAACGATAGTTTATTTTGCTTTTACCAATGCTATTTTCTTCCATAAAAGCAATCAATTTGGCCGTTGCTTCCTTGTATGTAAGGCCATTAATCATGCCTGAATTGATGTATTTGCCCTCTTTGGTAGCATCGGCTTGGGTTTCAATATCTGCCTGAGCATCAAGGATTTGTACGATTGGTAAACCAAAATGTGTAGCGAAATTCCAGTCACGTTGGTCGCCCGAAGGTACGCCCATTACAGCACCTGTTCCGTAGCCTGCTAATACATAATCTGCAATCCAAATTGGCACTTTTTCACCACTGAATGGATTGATGCAATAGCTTCCCGTAAACGCTCCCGAAACCGTTCTGACATCCGACATACGGTCGAGTTCAGAGCGTTTTTGAGTTTCAGAAATATAATTTTCGATGCTTTCTTTTTGCTCAGGAGTTGTCAGCGAAGCTACTAATTCATGTTCAGGTGCTAAAACCATGAACGAAACGCCATAAATTGTGTCAACACGAGTCGTGAAAACTTCAATTTTAGAATCAGCATTGCTTTCAAGAGCAAATTTAACCATTGCTCCAACCGAGCGACCAATCCAGTTCTTTTGTTGTTCTTTCAAAGAATCTGACCAATCAACCAAGTCCAAACCGCTAATTAAACGGTCGGCGTAGGCTGTGATTCTCATCACCCATTGTTGCATTTTTTTCTGAATAACAGGGTAGCCTCCACGCTCAGAAACGCCATCTTTTACTTCATCATTCGACAAAACCATTCCCAATGCAGGACAGAAATTCACTACTGCATCAGAAAGATAGGTTAAGCGATAATCCAGTGAAATTTTATATTTTTCAGTTTCGCTGTATGATTTCCATTCTTCGGCGGTGAAACTTGGGGTTTCATCATTACAAGCTGCTTTTACGCCAAAAGTGCCATTTTGTTCAAATTTTGCGTATAATGTTTCAATGTCTTCGGCTTTGTCCGATTCTTTGTTGTACCAAGAATTGAACAATTCCATGAAAATCCACTGCGTCCATTTGTAATATTTTGCATCAGAAGTACGTACTTCACGACTCCAATCGTAGCAAAAACCAATTTTCTTTAATTGACTGATATAAGTCGTAATATTATTTTCGGTCGTGACGGCAGGGTGCTGTCCTGTTTGAATCGCATATTGCTCGGCAGGAAGTCCAAACGAGTCGAAACCCATCGGATGAAGCACATTAAAACCTTTCAGACGCTTGTATCTTGAATAAATATCGGTTGCGATATAGCCCAGTGGATGCCCAACGTGCAGACCAGCCCCCGAAGGATACGGAAACATATCCAACACATAAAACTTAGGCTTAGTGTGGTCGATTTCTACTTTGTAAGTTTGGTTTTCTTCCCAAACTTGTTGCCATTTTTTTTCAATTTCACGATGGTTGAACTCCGACATTTCTTAGATTAGCTTTTTGCTATTAGCTTTTAGCCATTAGCTTTTTAGAATATTTTTAAATTTTAACAAAAAAGAATAAACATTTCGAGCTAAAAGCTAAAAGCTAATAGCCAACTGCTTAAATTCTCTCACAAAAATACAATTTTAAAGCTGTATCGTTGTTATTTTGTGCCTACAAAATCAAACCTTTTCAATCTTATGTCCAGAAAAGTAATAATACCGTTGCTTGTTTCTTTCGTAATAGCTTTATTATCAGTATTTTATGCTGTTTCAAAGGCTCGAAAGTCACCATTAGTTTTGATGACTGATTTTGGTGTAAAAGATGGGGCTGTCGCTGCTATGAAAGGAGTTGCTTTGAAATTAGCTCCGAATCTGACGATTCACGACCTTACGCACGAAATTCCTGCATACAATATTTGGGAAGGTGCTTTCAGACTACAGCAAACTGCCCAATATTGGTCAACTGGTACTGTATTTGTGTGCGTGGTTGACCCTGGGGTTGGCACCGAACGTAAATCAATTATTCTGAAAACTAAAGCCAATCATTATTACGTTGGCCCTGATAATGGGCTTTTTACATTAGTGGCTGAAAATGAAGGAATTGAAGAAATTCGTGAGATTTCGGTGGCTAATCGTTTGCCCAATTCTCAAAATTCTTATACATTTTTTGGGCGTGATGTATTTGCTTATTCGGGTGCAAAGTTGGCTTCTGGAGCAATTAATTTTGAAGACGTTGGAGAGAAAGTAGCTGATAATAAGCTGGTTATGCTGGATTATCCTAAACCAAAATTTGAAAATGGCTTGATTTCGGGAGGTATTCCAATTTTGGATATTCAGTACGGAAATGTTTGGACAAATATTGATGCAAAAACGACAAGTCAGTTAGGACTGAAAATTGGAGATAAGATTTTAGTGAAAATATTTGAGGGTGAAAAGAAAGTTTTTGAGGGAACGATGCCTTACGTGCATACTTTTGGCGATGTGAAAGAAGGAGAAAACCTTTGTTATATGAATAGTTTGCTGAATCTTTCTTTTGGAATGAATATGGATGATTTTTCTAAAAAATATAAAGTCGGCAGCGGAATAAATTGGCGAGTTGAGTTGAAGAAACTGTGAAAACCCAAAGACTTTTATTCGTTTTGGGTTTTCATTCAAGAAAATTACAACACCGATTTTATATCATACATTTCCGAAATTACTTTAAAAGAATCCATTAAAGCATTAAATCGGATTGTATCTACATTTGTGAGTGTCTCTGTCGGAATACGGCTATTGGTTTCGATTTTCAAGCCTCTTTTCTGTAAAAATAATTTAGCCGAAAATGGATAAAAAGTATGCGTAACTCTATCCATCATTGTCAGAAGGGCGTGCAATTGATTCAGTTTTTCTGTTCTACCATTCGTGAAAAAATCATTTAATAAATAGCTGTAAGGTTCTGGATAAAAATTAGCCGAAATTGGCGAAATTCCTCTTGCACCCGATTCGAGTGAGTCGAGAGCGGTGGCGGTATCGGCATTATAAAGCCCAAAATTTGTTCCTTTTACTACGGCTGATTTTCGCTCCAACGAAATTGAATTGCAACTTGTATCTTTATGATAAACAAAACGCCCAGTTGAAGCCATCCATCTTAGCATATCAGTACTTAAAAGACGTTTGTAAGGAACAGGACATTCATAAACTCCCAACGGAATATTGCCAGTTTCGTTCATAATTTCTTCTAAGCGAGATTTTAGAATATCATCGCTTTCATCGGGTTCGACGAGCATACTTGTTATCAAAATTACGGCATTTATGCCCGTATCGTAGATTTTTTTAATAAAATCAGTGTTTGAAGCCCCTCCACGCTTAAAAGTTCCCGTGGCAACAACTGGCACTTTATCTTGGCAAAAATTAACAACGCTACTTGTCAATAATAGTCGTTCATCAGTTGTGAGTTGATACATTTCACTCGAAAGGCAATTGGCAAACATCCCATTTGAGCCAGCATCAAGATACATATTTGTTAGCCTTTCTAAACCTTCAATATCAATCTGATTGTTAGATTTAAAAGGTGTAATCATCACAGGCCAAAGCCCTTTGGGTAATAAATTCATTATTTTTAAGGAAGGTTGAATGTTGTTGAGTTACAAAGAGTTTTATCGCTGGAAAGTGGACTCAATCAAGGTTTATCAGAAATATCTGTTTAGTTTTTAAGTTATTTTTAGGGCTTTCTAAAAGTTTGTTAAAAGCTAAAGTTTTTCCGTCATGTGATACTACCAAATTAGTCGGTGATGGTTTTGTTGATTCTGAAATAATGCTTAATCTCTTCTCAAAATCAAGGTCATTGAGTTCAATTTCGCAAATACTGCCATTCCAAATATAAAAAATGCTTTTGCCCGAATGATTCCAACGAACGCTTCCTTCAACATCTGTTTCGTGAAAAGTGATTTGTTTGGGAGTTCCGCCATTGGGTGAGATTGTAAAGATTTGTTTGATATTTTGGGCATCTTTTGCCAAGAAAGCAAGCAAACTTCCATCAGAGTTTGACCTGACAATTCCTGTACAACCCACATTCGAGGTTTTTGCGGTAAAAGTTAAACGTCTCTGAGAAGCACCTTTTGGTGGTTGGGGTAACTGCGTTTCAGTACCTTCTAAAGTCCCGAATTCGCCATCAACTTCAATGTTTTCGGGAATATCGACTATAAAAACTTCATCAATATTTTCTCCATTTTCTGCTTTTACAGTTCCGATAAAAGCACGAGCCATTTGGCGTTTGCCATCTGATTTCAAATAACCATTTTTACCAACCCAACTATCGCCCGCTGCATGGCTTATTTCATCACTTCCTATTTTAGGGCTCGGCACAACTTTTACCACCAATACCGAAAACCATTCACCCGAAAAATTTTCTCCATTATTTTTATCTGGAATATCAATAGATTTTCCTTTTTTTGAAACCCCAATCGTACGCAAATTATGCTTTTGCTTAGTTGAATCTTCCAAGGCTTTCATTATGGCATCGTTGTAAGTAAAACCTATCCAATTGCCATCACCGCTAAATTCGTGGCGATGTGTTCCGCCTCTTAATGCTCCTTTTGTAAATGGGAAATTTATATTACGGGCATCAACAAAAATTGGGTTATCGGTTCTTGATTCATCAATCATTACGCCTGTGCGTCGCCATTGTTGATAAGGTTTTTTTTCGGTGATATTTTTTAAGCCATGAATAAAAACAATTTGATTTCCAACGGGCGAATAACTTGCCGCTCCAACTCCTGGACCGAATGTTTGATTGTTTTTTATTTCATAAACTACTTTTTTTTCGCCCGTTTTTACGTTCACTTTTTCAATTTTGGCCGAAGCCGCAATTCCACCCTCATCGGTGCGGGTATCGTAAACTAACCATTGATTATCGGGTGAAAAATTATCGTTGTTATCTAAATCGTGGTGGTACGTCAGGTCGTTGGTTAACTGTATTTCGGGTAAAAACATTGGTTTACAGCTTGAAAGTAAGGAAAAAAGTAAAATTGAAAGCTCGGTTTTCATAAATCTACAAAATTAATTAAGAGCCATTTTTTGAGGATTTACAACAACGTATTTGATTGATTTTTTGTCTTTTTCAAGATGATACGAATAAGTAATGTGCAATAATCCATCAACCGTTTGAATCAAAGATGGGTACGAAAAACTACCTTTATTGGGTGCTACTTTTTCGAGATAAGTTTTCCATTTCCACGTTTTTCCTTCATCGTCTGATAAGAATAAGCCAATTTGATAGCGTCCATCGTCAATGTCATTGCCAAGAAAAGCCCAACGCCCATCTTGCAGTACTAAAAGTTCAACGCTGGCAGTATTCGGAATCGTAGTTTTTGTGCTTGCTTGCCAAGTTTCGCCATTATCCTTCGACTCGCTTGTGTGAACACGAGCTGGCTCGTCGCCACTATCACGCATGAGTGCGTACAAGTTGCCGTTTTTCTTTTGAATAATTGCTGGTTGAATTGGCCCACGCCCAACCAAAGGCAAACTTGGTCGCCAAGTTGTGCCATCATCATCCGAAATTGCCATAATCGACATATTGAAACCATCAGAGTACAATGGCAAAACGATGCGTTTATTAGGCAAAAGCAACGGTTTTATGCGAGTCATCCAGCCGAAACTTCTTTTTACTGGGTCATTGCTGGCTGAAATGATTGACTCATCATATTTTGGTGCATAGCCTGCCCAACCCGCTGTGCTTGGCGGCGTTTCTTTCAATCTTTGTGTTACTTCTTTGGCAAAATTATCATCGGGTTTAAGCAAAATATTATCTTGCCAATTCCAAGTTGGCGGGCCACTTTTCTGATAATCTGTCGAGGTACGAAACCTTAAAACTGACTGTTCCCATTTATTGGCTTGAACGGCAATCCAAACCAAGAAAAGTTTTTTTTCGTGGTTCAAAAACAGCACAGGATTGCAATCGGGAATATTGGGCGTATCGGCCATTAAAAATGGTTCTGACCAAGTCGTTTTATCTTTTTCGAGCCTTGC
>JBKBSS010000115.1:0-9286 GCA_046291385.1 Emticicia sp.
GAAGTTGAATAGAATGCTTTTCAGAAAGAGAAAGTTTTTGAACTTTCTCTTTCTACAAATTCGTCAAGTAAAGAAAATATTTGCTATCGAACTACGAAACATTCGTCAATCGTCATTCTGCCTACATTCTTGCCGCAATCAATAAACTCAAATCTTTGTATCGAAGATTGAAACGTTGGGCAATCGACAAATTTGTCAAGCTACCTTTAAAGCAATAAACGCCTTTCGTAAACCATTGTTTGGCAAAAATCATGTCCTCTATTCCGCCAATATTACCAGTTTTTAGTAAAAATGGCGTAAAAACATTACTTAAAGCAATACTTGCCGTGTGTGCCACCCTCGAAGCAATATTTGGTACGCAATAGTGCGTAATGCCGTATTTCTGAAAAGTTGGGTGTTTGTGCGTTGTCATTTCGGACGTTTCAAAACAACCACCTTGGTCAATTGATACATCAATAATAATTGAGTTTGAGTTCATTTTTGAAACCATTTCTTCGGTCACAACAATCGGGGCAACGCCATCTTCGGCACGCATTGCCCCAATCACTACATCGGCACGGGAGAGTGCATCGCTCAAAGTATCTGAGTCGATAATTGACGTATAAATGTGCTGTCCAACTGCATATTTTAGGCGTTGGAGTCTGTAAATATGTTGGTCGAAAACTTTGATTTCTGCACCCAAGCCGAGAGCCGTTCGGGCTGCGTATTCGCCTACCGTTCCCGCTCCGATAATCACAATCTTGGTTGGTGGCACGCCCGTAATTCCGCCCAAAATCATTCCTCGTCCGTTGTGAACGCTACTCAAGTATTCGGCCGCAATGAGCATGACCGTGCTTCCAGCAATTTCGCTCATCGTTCTGATAATCGGATAATTGCCCACTTTATCTTGAATCAGCTCAAAACCTATGCCCGTCACTCGTTTTTCGTTGAGTTGTTCAAAATAGGAGCGAGAAAGATTCGGTACATTGAGCGTAGAAATAACGGTTTGACCAGCTTTCAGATAAGCCATTTCGGCCTCAACCAAAGGTTCGATTTTTACAATCAAATCGGCTTCAAAAACCTCCTGCGGACTGTAAACGATTTTTGCACCAGCTTCGCTGTAATCATTGTCTGAAAACTTTGCTCCTTCACCAGCACCTTTTTCGACGATTACTTCGTGGCCGTTTCTGACCAGTAACGTGACCGATTCGGGGGTAATTGCAATGCGGTTTTCCTGCAAAGAAACTTCACGTGGAAGTCCAATAAAAAGGCTTTTTTTGCCTTTTTTTATCATTTCTGGCGACTCTTGTGGGTAAAGAACCGATTGCTGAGCTAATTCTGAAATAGATTGTCCTGTCATTGTTTGGTTACTGGTTACTTGGGGACTGCGGGGCCACCCGTGCGGTTATTGGTAACTGCAAACTGCCCACTGAAAACTGGTATTCTAACTAAATTCTATATTCCTACCTAAACTTTCGGTCAGACTGATGGTGATTTTAAAACAATTATCGGGTAAAAGCGATTCCACTTTTTCGGCCCATTCGAGCATACAAATATTGCCCGAATCGAAGTATTCTTCCACGCCAAAATCAAGGGCTTCGGTTTCGTTTTTTAGGCGATAAAAATCAAAGTGATAAATAGTTTCGCCTGCTGATGATAAATACTCATTAACTATCGAAAAAGTTGGACTTTGGATGTTTCCGACTACGCCCAGTTCTTTACAAATTGCTTTTATCAAAGTTGTCTTTCCTGCTCCCATTTCTCCCTCAAAAATCCAGATATTTCGGTCTTTGGCGGCTTCAATCACTTGATGAGATATTTGTCGTAAATCTTCTAAATTATAAAACATTTGAATGATTTCTTGAAATTTTCCTGCAAAAATCGCATAAATACTTAAAATAATTTTAATCTTTTTTCGGAAAATTCGTTTTTGTAAAAAAAACAAATTTTCTTGGGCAATATATGCAGAAATCTGTTGATTTTTCAAGAACTTTGTTAGACGAAATAAAAAATGTACCCGATAAGAGTAGTACCTGTTAGTCGATAAGCGATTAGTATTTGGTTTCATCAAGCAAATCAACCTCGTTTATGAGCTAAAAATTAATTGCTGTGACCTTGATTTAAGCCAAAACCCAATAGATTTCATAAGTAGAATGTTCCAAGACAGAAAGCAAATTATTCTTAGTTTTTTCTTTTTAGTTTGTACCATTTATGCACTGAGGTTGTTTTACCTTCAGGTGATTGATGATACTTACCACACAATTGGCTCTACTGGAGCTTTAAAGAAAGAGGTTCAGATTCCTCTCCGAGGGCAAATCTATGACCGAAATAGTAAACTTTTAGTGGCAAACGTAGATGTGTATGACATGTACGTAACGCCCTATAAAGTAAAACAAATAGACACGACAACTTTCTGTCGATTGTTCAATATCACTCGCTCTTATTTTGATAGCACAATGACCATTGCGAAAGGTTATTCTCGCAACCGTGCTACATTATTTCTCCGACAGCTATCTAAGGAAGACTACGCTCGTGTGGCCGATGCGATGGTGAGTTTCCCAGGTTTTACGTTTGAACTTTCGTTTTTCCGAACGTATCCTGCCCGCACAATGGCCAATGCTTTGGGTTATATCGGTGAAATTAGCAAAAAAGCCTACGAAGCACAAGAAGTTGAATATTATAGAAGTGGCGACTATATCGGAATCACTGGCCTCGAAAAACAATATGAAACGGAACTTCGGGGCAGGCGAGGAGTGAAGTTTACGATGATGAATGTTCACGGCGAAAACAAAGGCTCGTATTCGGATGGAGAATATGATACGCTTGCCGTTATCGGGAAAAACCTTTACACAACGATTGACGTAGAAGTACAACAATTGGCCGATAGCCTTTTTCAAGGAAAAACGGGTTGTGCCGTAGCGATTGAGCCACGAACTGGCGAGATTTTGGCGATGGGTTCGTATCCGTATTATGACCCAAATATGCTTTCGGGTAAGCAGTTTAGTAAATATTTTAAAGAACTTTATAAAAACCCCGATAAACCACTCAACGACCGTGTGGCTACTGGTTTCTTTCGCCCAGGTTCTACTTTTAAGTTAGTACAATCTTTGGTTGGTTTACAATTGGGTTCAATAAATCCCGAAACGTTCTTTGTGTGTGGGAATGCTCCCGTAAAATGTCACGGTCATCCTTCGGGTGATTTACACAATGCCGTTCGTTTTTCTTGTAATCCGTACTTTTATCAGGTCTTCAAGAAAACAATGTCGGCAACACCTGAAACCAATCCGTTTAAAGCCGCTCCAATTATGCTCTCAAAATGGCACGATATGGTCGAAAAGTTTGGTTATGGACAAAAACTTGGCATTGATTTACCTTCTGAATCGTCAGGTTTATTGCCTAATGTAAAATATTATGACAAGCGTTACGGTTCGCAACAATGGAAGTTTTCTAATATTTATTCATTAAGTATTGGTGAAGGTGAAATTTCGGTGAATATGCTTAAAATGGCCAATTTGGCCGCAACAATTGCCAATAGAGGTTATTGGGTGACACCACACTTGGTTCGTGGAATTAGTCAGAATGGAAAGGGTGTACTACCTGAGCATCGACAAGTGCATCGTACTGATATTGAAACTCGTCATTTTGAGGCAATCATTGGCGGTATGCAAGATGCCGTTGAGCGTGGAACCGTTGGTGGTGGTGCAGGTATCGTTGAAGGTATTGCGATTTGCGGTAAAACGGGTACTTCGCAAAATAAAAAAGGAAAAGATAACTCAATTTTTATTGCCTTTGCTCCACGATATAACCCAAAAATTGCGATTGCCGTGATGGTTCAAAATGCAGGCTTTGGAGGTTCGGTGGCTGCTCCGATTGCAACTTTGATGATTGAAAAGTATTTGAAACGTAAAATCGAACGCACGGCTATCAAAGAACGCATGTTGAATCTGAGTATCAGAACTGTTGAAGCAATGGCTGCGGGCGGAGCTGCAAAACCAGTACCAGTGCTTAAACCAGAATCAACCAGCAAGCCAACGCCTGTTTCACTTACTGCTCCGACTAAGCCCAAGAAAGAAGCAGAGAAACCTGTGAAAACAACTTTTATAAAACCAAAAGAAGAAATTCTAAATAAAACCAAATAGTATGGCACGTGAAATTGATATTCGAGAGGGAATTGACTGGACAACAGTTTGGCTTTATGCAGCATTGGTATTTTTTGGTTGGCTGAATATTTATGCGGCCGTTTATAACCCCGAAAACCCGATTACAATCTTTTCTACATCGCACAATGCAGGAAAGCAGTTACTTTTTATTTCATCTACATTTGTATTGATTCTCATCATTCTATTTGTTGATTACAAAGTTTATGACTCCTTTGCGTACATATTTTATGGTTTTATCATTCTTTTGTTGATTGCAACCATTTTCTTGGCGACGGAAATCAAAGGTTCACGGTCTTGGATAAAACTGGGCAGTACATTTTCACTACAACCCGCTGAGTTTTCCAAAATCTTTACGGCTTTGGCTCTGTCGAGGTTTCTGAGTACACAAGGAGTAAATATCTCGAAGGTTAGAGATGCAATTGTGGCAGGTTTATTAGTCTTTGTGCCGCCAATTATTATCATTATGCAGAAAGAGACGGGTTCGGCTCTGACTTTTGCTGCTTTTATTGCGGTTTTCTACCGTGAAGGTCTTCCAGGAATTTATCCTGCATTGGGTATCGCTTTGGTTGTTCTTTTTGTATTGGTTTTATTCTTTAATAAATTTTATGTGGTAGCTGGTTTGGCTGTGGCTTGTGGTTTATTTTGGTACATATTTTTGAAGCGTTACGAGCGTACTCGTCAAAACCTTATTCGCCTCGGTGGAGTATTTATCATTGCATCAGCCTTTATTTTTGGGGTGAAATTCTTTATAACCAATGTTCTTCAACCACACCAACAAAAACGTATTCAAGTATTAGTAAACCCCGATTCCGACCCACTCGGTGCGGGTTGGAACGTTACACAATCAAGGGTGGCTATTAGTTCGGGTGGAGTCATCGGAAAAGGTTATTTGCAAGGCACACAAACTAAGTTCGACTTTGTGCCTGAACAATCAACCGACTTTATTTTCTGTACAGTTGGCGAAGAATGGGGATTTCTCGGAAGCGTAATTGTTATCTTATTTTTTGCAGCCTTACTCAACCGAATCATTAATTTGGCCGAAAAACAACGCAGTAAATTCTCCCGAATTTATGGTTATTGTGTGGCTTCCATTTTGTTTTTTCACCTATTGGTCAATATCGGTATGACGATTGGACTGATGCCCGTAATCGGTATTCCGTTGCCTTTCCTGAGTTATGGAGGTTCGTCGCTTTGGTCGTTTACAATTTTGTTATTTATATTTTTGAAATTAGATGCTCACCGTAGTTATAAAGTATAAAAACCATTAATTTATGCTCATAAAAAAAGCTCCGAAAGCAATTTCGGAGCTTTTTTGTTAAAAAATATTGCATTTACGGCTGTTTTTCAGCTTCAATGATATTTCCTTGTAATGAAAGTTTAGCTTTTACTACAACTTTTACATCGTTTCTTACAAACTCAATTTTGCCATCATAACCAATGACATCAAAAATATTGGCTTCTTTAGTAGGTGCAAGTAGAGCCGAACCTTGGCCAACAGCTTCACCGAAAAGTTTACCATCTTGAATAGATATGATTAATTCTTCAAAAGGCCCTTCTTTTACCTTATATTTACCGATGTATGCTTTAGCTGCAACCGTATCGGTAGCTACTGCTGTTGTGGGGGTGGTTTGAGCTGAAACTTCAAAGCTAAAGGCAAAAATGCCTAACATTAATAATAGAGCGAGTTTTTTCATTGAAAATAAATGATTTGTTTTAAGTGATTATAAAGCCTAAACGCTAATGTTGAGTAATTAGTTTGCTTTGGTAAATATAATTATTTTTATATTTATTTTTAAAATTTAATGATAAAATAATGGCATTTTTTCGGATTAATAAAAGTTGAGAATGAGCGTTGTACGATATGATATTAGTCATGTATTTCACGCATTTAAAAGTCTTTTTTTGCACAAAAATTTTAAAACGTATGTTAATCACAACTGCCCAGAAAGCCCTCGAAACTGTAAAATCAGGCGATAAAATCTTTATTCATAGCGTTTCGGCCGTGCCACATCATTTAGTAAATGCCTTGGTTGCCCGTGCTGATTCTTTGAAAGGAATCGAAATTTATCACCTCCATACCGAAGGCGAAGCTCCTTATACAAACCCCGAATACGCCGAAGTTTTTCATACAAACGCTTTTTTTATTGCAAAAAACACCCGAAAAGCCATTGCCGAAGGTCGAGGAAGCTATATTCCAGTTTTTCTTTCTGAGATTCCTAAACTTTTTACCCAAAATATAATCAAGTTAAATATTGCATTAATCTCCGTTTCCACGCCCGATAAAAGTGGTTTTTGCTCACTCGGAACATCAGTTGATGCAACTTTGGCAGCAATCGACTCGGCGGATGTAGTTATTGCCCAAATAAATAAATTCGTGCCTCGAACCCTCGGAGATGCTCAAGTTCACACGAGCCGAATCAATTATTTTGTGCCTTTTGATGAACCATTGCACGAAGTTTCGTGGGGAGAACCTACCGACGAACATAAAAAAATTGGTAGCCATGTGGCATCATTAGTCGAAGATGGGGCAACGCTCCAAATGGGAATTGGCAGTATTCCGAATGCAGTTTTGGCAGCCCTCGGAAATCACAAAGATTTAGGAATTCATACCGAAATGTTTTCTGATGGCATCATTCCTTTGGTCGAAAATGGTATTATTACGGGAAAATATAAAAAACGTAATCAAGGAAAAATCGTTTCTACTTTTCTGTGCGGCTCACGAAAACTCTATGATTTTGTCGATGATAATCCGCTCGTAACAATGATGCGAGTCGATTACGTGAATGACACTTCAATAATCAGACAAAATCCCAAAGTTACGGCCATCAATAGTGCGATTGAAATTGATATTACTGGCCAAGTTTGTGCCGATAGCATTGGCTATAATATGTATTCGGGCGTGGGTGGACAAATGGATTTTATCAGAGGTGCGGCATTATCGGAAGGAGGGAAGCCAATCATTGCTTTGAATGCCACTTCAAAAGGTTTATCGAAAATTGTTTCGCATCTCAAAGAAGGTGCAGGAGTTGTTACGACTCGTGCGAATGTTCATTATGTGGTCACTGAATTTGGAATTGCGAATTTATTCGGAAAAAATTTGGTAGAAAGAGCCAAAGAACTCATCAAAATTGCTCATCCCGACCACCAAGAAGCACTGGCTAAGGCGGCTTACGAGCGTTTTAAACATCATAGTTCGGTTAGGTTTTGATGTATTTGGTTATTATGCCTAAAAAGAATATAACTACATAAAGCTAAAATATTAGATAAAATAACTATGAAAATTTGTTTTGATAAATAATATATCTATTTTTGCTGGATAATAAGGATAAAAATCATCTTTTAGAAAATGGCAAAAGTAACCGAACATTTGAAGAGTAATAACGGGAAACCGATTTTTTCGATTGAAATTATTCCACCAACCAAAGGCTCTAATATCAATGAACTATTGGATGCCATTGAACCAATGATGGAACTGAAACCTCCATTTATTGATGTTACTTTTCACCGTGAAGAATATATTACGCAGCAATTACCTGATGGCACAAGCAAAGAGATAAAAACCCGCAAACGTCCAGGAACGGTCGGTATTTGTTCGTCAATCATGCACCGTTTCAAAATTGACCCCGTGCCGCACGTTCTTTGTGGAGGTTTCACGAAAGATGACACCGAGGATTTATTGATTGACCTAAATTATCTGGGTATTGATAATGTATTGGCTCTCAGAGGAGATTTTGCCAAGCCTTATGATACTTTCAAGGCCAAAAAGGGTGGACATCAGTTTGCCAATGAGTTAGTTTCGCAAATCAGAGAGATGAATGTTGGTAAATACTTGCACGAAGAGGCTGAGTATCTCAATGCCAGTAATTTCTGTATCGGAGTGGCGGCTTACCCCGAAAAGCACTTTGAAGCAACGGATTTAGACCAAGATATGGAAAATCTGAAGCGTAAAGTAGCCGCTGGTGCTGATTACGTGGTAACTCAAATGTTTTTTGATAACCAAAAATATTTTGATTTTGTAAATAAATGCCGTGCCGAAGGAATCACGATTCCAATTATTCCAGGTTTGAAAGTGTTGGCAACTAAAAAACAATTGGATATTTTGCCAAAATTATTTTATTTGGATATGCCCGAAGCTTTCAGAAAAGAAGTAATGGCTTGTGAAAACGACAAACAAGCGAAGCAATTGGGCATCGAATGGTCGATTCAGCAATGTCGAGAATTAATAGATTTTGGTGTGCCTGCTTTGCATTTTTATACAATGAGTAAATCAGATACGACAATGGCGGTTGCGAGAGAGGTGTTTTAAGTTAAAAATAGTAGAGACGTTGCACTGCAACGTCTCTTTCTATAAATATTTTATCGCCAACCTCTACGGCAAAATCAAAGAATATCCCTTATTCTGAAAAGTACTAAAAGTAATCAATGCCGATTGTGCCACTTTTATATGCTCATTGCGTTTTTCATCTACTAATTTTCTTGCCCTAAGCGACTGTCCGCATACAAAAAAATGCACACCATTCTTACCTAATTCGTTGATTAAAGCTGTATTAGGATTTGCCATTCCAAACTTCTTTTTGTAGGCTTCATCTTCTAAAATTACTGGCGTTCCTAAAAAGTGAAATACGCCTACTACATCAATATTTTCTTTCGGAACGCCCGCTTCGATGTGAGCATTTACTAATCGAGCCAGTTTATCCAATGCTGAATTTACCGAGTCGGGTCTATCCGAAGCCTTCGATAAATCAACAATTAATTTATATTTCATTTTTTTATCAACCACAGGCGTAGCTTCAGGGACTTCAAATATTCCACCACCACTCTTGATAAGCGGATATATTTTTTTCTGAGCGAAAGCAAAGCTTCCCGAAAGACATAATAAAGAAAGAATAATCAGTTTTTTCATAATAAGATGAAGGTTTTAGAGTAAAAAAAGGCAGCTATCTTTTAGCATTGTCTGCCAAAGATAACTGCCTTTAAAATATTCGCAATGAAATAAATGTTATATATCTATCTCTACTGACTGTCGTCTGAAAACCGTTGACTGATTAAATATCAATCTTTGCATATTTTGCATTACGCTCAATGAAATCACGGCGAGGGCCAACTTCATCACCCATCAACATCGCAAAAAGATGGTCAGCTTCAGC
>JBKBSS010000116.1:0-9244 GCA_046291385.1 Emticicia sp.
AAACCTCAATTTTGGGTACTGATTTGGGCGAATACAATCATTTAATTGAAAGAGTTCAACAACATTCAGACTTAAAAACACCTTTTTTTGATATTTACACACCTTACCATCATTCAAAGAATGTACTTTATGAAAAAGGCGATTCGCACTGGAACTGTGAAGGAAAACAAATGTGGTTGGATTTGGTGAATGCCAAATTGTAGGCGTTTTGTAGAGATTTAGTAGAGACGTTGGATGCAACGTCTCCATGGAAATAGCATAAAATTTTATTTCACAAAACCCAATATTTCTGAAATAACAAGCTCTTGTTCTTCGGCAGTCAGCGTTGGATACATCGGAATACTCAAACAGTGTTCGTAATACTTTTCAGCATTCGGGAAATCTCCTGCTTTATTTCCCAGACCTTTGTAATAAGGCATCAAATGCACAGGAATATAATGTACTTGGGCAAAAATCTGCTTCGTACGTAGATAGTCATACAAACCCTTGCGGTTTTCAATCTGAATCACGTATAGGTGATAGGCATGACTCACATTATTGGGCGGAATGATGGTTTTTACATTCGTTCCAGCAAATGCTTCATCGTAGCGTTTGGCAATTGCTTGGCGTTTTTCAAGACCTTCTTCTGCTCTTTTTAGCTGCGAAATTCCTAAATTACAAAGTACATCGGGCATTCGGTAATTATAACCCAAATCTTGCAATTCCATGTACCAACCGCCGTGATTTTCAATCAAAGCTGGGTCGCCTTGATAAACCATTCCGTGCGAACGGTATTTTTTGAGTTTTTTATAAAGTTCTTCGTCATTTGTCGTAACCATTCCACCTTCGCCCGTAGCAATGTGCTTCACTGGATGAAATGAAAAAATAGCTAAATCGGCCAAAGAACTATCGCCACAACGATGATTTTTGCCCGAATTATCAATAAAACTTCCACCAGGAGCATGACAAGAATCTTCTAAAATCCATAAGCCATATTCATCGGCCAATTTTCTAAATGCCTCTAAATCAACGGGATAACCTCCAAAATCAACAGGAATAATGCCTTCAAAAGTGCCTTTTGGGTGTTGTTCGAGTAAATTTCTTACTTTTTCAATATCCAATAAAACTGTTTCTGGATTAATATCGGCAAAGACAACCTCACCGCCACAATAACGCACACAATTAGCCGAAGCTGCAAATGTAATCGGCGTAGTAATCACTTTCGATGAAGAATTTACACCCAAAGCCATGCAAGAAATATGCAAAGCTGCCGTGCCATTGGCCACCGCAACGGCATATTTACAGCCAATATATTGAGCAAAAGCTGCTTCAAACTCAGCAACTTTCGGCCCCGAAGTTAAAAAGGGAGATTTAAGCGTTTCGATAACTGCCGCTATATCTTCGTCAGTAATATGTTGTTTTCCGTATGGAATCATTGATGAATGGTATTGATAAGTTTTTTACTGTAAAGTTAAGAATTAAGTACATAATGAACAATAAACTGTGCTTGATACTTTGGCGATAAAAATATAAAAACCTTATTTTGGGTGGTTGATGTTGTTGAATACAAACAAAAAAGAGACCAAAGTCTCCTTTTTTTGCTATTTCGCACCTTGTTTTTCGGGATGATAACTGTCAAAGAAATTGAGCCAAATCGTTCGAGAAAGACGATAATATACAGGCACAAGCAAGGCCGTAATAAGTACATAAATTGTCATTAAAGCCCATCCTTCGAGGTATTGGTCGAGTAACACAAAATAAGCTACGACGGCTGTTACAAACAATGCAATATTGAGCATATAACTCACGTACATTGCACCAAAGAAAAAGCCCATTTCTTTTTCGTAACGCAAGCCACAATGAGAGCAATTCGTGTGAATGGCTGACATTTTTTTGTAAGGATTTCGTGTTTCAAAAACGTCACCCTCGTGGCATCTTGGGCATTTCATCGCAAAAATGCTATATAATTTTGAACCTTTGCCAAACATATATTTGATGTGATTTTTTACTATTAAGATTTAATTTCTGTGCAAATTTCGGTAGAATTATTTACTTTTTTATAGATTTTTCAATGTGTCGGTTATCTTCGCTCGAAATAACTACCATCGGAGCGTCATTATTGCTATCATTGAAAAAAGGAAGTGCTTGCAGCGAAAGCCTTTTTTCGATGATTTTATAAAATTCTTTCTCGAAAAAAAGTGCATAGCCGATAGTGTCGGGGCTTAAATTCCATTCATGCACTTTACCATCATTCTTGAAAATAGCTGGTTTGACTCAACGATAAATCGTTTAAAATCAATGTCATGCGTGCCGTTGCCTTGTTTGATGTCAATCAGATTAAATCATCTCGGTGCGGAAAATCAGCCGAAGAAAGCGTTTTTATGTGGTCTTCATAACTGGCGAATATCAAGTTTCATCAATATATTTTTATCACAGGCATTAAGCTGTTTGATGGTGATTATTGGAATTGACTTTTGCATGATTTCTCTGAATTTTTCGTTCAAAACTTTTGATTTAGCTGAGTAAAGACAATAAAAAAGAGGTTAGACTAATCATTTTTCTAACCTCAATCTTTCAGTGCTTTGCTCAATGAGGCAATTTGTTTTTGAATGCACCATAAAGCCAAGTTCCTGCGACGGCACTGGCAAAAGTTACTGTGATTGCCAAAAATCCGCTACCGATTTGAGCAAATAATGGCCCTGGACAAGCTCCTGTAATTGCCCAACCGAGACCGAAAATCAGTCCACCGTAGATTTGTCCCTTATTGAATGTTTTGTCTGGAATAGAAACTGTTTCGCTTGCTAAAGTCTTGATTTTAAGGCGTTTAATGAGTTGAACCGAAATCATGCCAACCACAACGGCCGTACCGATTACGCCATACATGTGGAAAGATTGTAGGCGAAACATTTCTTGGATTCTGAACCATGAAATAATTTCGGCTTTTACAAACACAATTCCGAACACAGTTCCAACAATCAGATATTTGATGTTGCTTGCGAGACTTTCTTGTTTTACTTGATTATTGGGTGCCTCACACACAAATTCTTCGACGGCTGTATTTTCTATATTTGTTTTCGACATGATTAAAATAATTTAAAGATGAAAGGCATAATTAAGTGTGTCATGGCGAAACCTCCAACCATAAAACTGATGGTTGCAATTAGTGAAGGTAACTGCAAATTCGATAAACCCATGATTGCGTGTCCAGAAGTACAACCGCCAGCGTAACGAGTTCCGAAACCCACCATCAGACCGCCCAAAACGAAGAAAATCAAGCCTTTTAGCGTAAAAATATTTTCTGCACCAAAAATATCAGCGGGCATCATGGCCGAGAAATCGGTTACGCCCAGTGCTTTTAAATCCTTTACAGTATTTTCGTTGACGATAAATTCATTTGGATTTGATAAGAATTGGCTGGCGATGATTCCACCGAAAAGTACGCCTACCACAAAAAATAAATTCCAGATTTCTTTCTTCCAGTTATACTTAAAAAATGGAATATCGGCTGGAAAACAAGCTGCACAAATATGGCGAAGCGATGAAGAGATACCGAAGATTTTATTGCCAATGAGCAGTAAAATCGGAACAGTTAGTCCAATCATCACACCAGCTACTGCCCAATGCCACGGTTGTTTGATGAATTCTATCATACTTTTTAAAAATTTTTACTTTATACTTTTAATTTTGATTGACAAATAAAGTTTGAGCGTGGTACTTCGGTGTTAGCGATGCCCGCAAAACCACCAGCTATATCTACGATATTATCATACCCACGAGATTTCAAGATTGATGCAGCAATCATTGAGCGATAGCCACCCGCACAATGAATGTAATTTGTTTCATCTTTCGAGAAGGCTGCCATATTATTGCTCAAATAGGCCAACGAAACACATTCTGCTTCTTCTACGTGTTCGGCACGGTATTCGGTTTCTTTTCTTACGTCTTTTACCAAAAGTTTTCCATTGTTTTCGGCATATTTTTTTGCAAAATCTTCTGCTGAAATAGATTCGATTGTATCAACTTCTTTTCCTGCTTCAATCCAAGATTTGATACCACCAGCTAAATAACCAATAATATTGTCATAGCCAACTCTTGAAAGACGAGTAATGACCTCTTCGATGTTTTCTTCGTCAGCAATGAATAAAATTGGTTGTTCAATATCGGTGATAAGCGTACCAACCCACGGAGCAAAATCGCCTTTAATGCCAATATTGATTGAATTTGGTACAAATCCATCTTTGAAAACCTGTGCCACACGAGTATCAATCATCACCGCACCGAGTTCGTTGACTGCTACTTCAAATGCTTCGGGCGAAAGTGCTTGAATGTTTGTTTTTATATCATCAAGATTTTTTGCACCAGTTTTATTTATCATTACATTTTTCGGAAAATAGTAGGGTGGAGGCGTGAGTCCATCCGTTACTGCTGCAATAAACTGCTCTTTGCTTTGTGGTTGAAGTGCATAGTTTACCTTTTTCTGATTTCCCAACGTATCATACGTTTCTTTGCTCATATTTTTGCCGCAAGCCGAACCCGCACCGTGAGCAGGATAGACAATCAAATTATCGGGCAAAGCCATGATTTTTGTGTGCAAAGAAGTATATAAATAACTCGCTAAATCTTCGATAGTAAGATTTGATTTTTGGGCCAAATCTGGGCGGCCTACATCACCGATAAACAAAGTATCACCTGTGAAAATACAGTTTTCAACACCGTTTTCGTCGATTAGCAAATAACACGACGATTCCATTGTGTGTCCAGGTGTATGAAGTACCTTAATTTTGATTTTTCCGATTTCAAAAACTTGTTCATCTTCCGCAACGATACACTCAAAAGAAGGCTTTGCATTAGGGCCATAAACGATGGATGCTCCAGTTTTTTGAGCCAATTCTACGTGACCCGAAACAAAATCAGCGTGGAAATGCGTCTCGAAAATATACTTGATTTTGGCATTGTTTTTTTCTGCCTTGTTTATGTAAGAATGTACTTCGCGAAGTGGGTCAATGATGGCAACTTCACCCGCTGACTCGATATAATATGCTCCTTGAGCGAGACATCCTGTGTAAATTTGTTCTACTATCATGGTTTAATATGCTTTAATATTATTGGTTCAAAGTGCGTTTAAATGCTTGGTGCGGTTGCTAAAAACAGCTTGTATTACTGATTTATAACTAAAATTATGTTTGAAAAGTGCCTGTTTCTGCTCGAAAATTACTTTTTTATGGTTATATGATAATGTTTTCATATAGTTTACTAAAAAAATATTACATATTACAACTGCAATTTTCGATACAAGTCAGAAGATTGGTAATTTCACGTTCTTTCAGCGAATAATAAACATTCAGTCCATCTTTATGCGATTGGAGAATGCCACGCAATTTCATGTTAATTAGGTGGTGCGAAATCAGCGATTGTTCACATTTAAGCCTTTCACAGATTTCATTAACCATGAGATTTTCTTGCACATCCAGTAATTGAATAATAGCCAAACGAGTAGGGTGGGCAACTGCTTTTAATATATAAGCCGCTTTTTCAAACTTTTCTTTGTTGATTTTTATGTCGTTTGCTTCGGCTATCATTTTTGCTTTTTATTACAATACAAATATATGTTAATGTTTTCATGTAGTATAAGTAATTTTCGGAAAATCGGTAAATTATGCTACTAATTAAGTAAAAAGTTCTAAATAATTGTGTAACAAAAAACCTCACAGAATTTTTTCATCCTGTGAGGTTCAATGCTGCTTTTGTAAATATTATTTTAATCCCTGAGCTTCCACAACGGCAATTGCCACCATATCCACGATTTCACGCACTGTACTACCGAGTTGGAGTACGTGAACTGGTTTTTTTACACCCAATAAAATCGGTCCGATTTTATCAATATTGGCAATTTCTTTTACAATATTGTAAGCAATATTTGATGCTGAAAGATTCGGGAATATCAGCGTATTGGCACGTCCATTAACCAAATCGCTGAATGGATGTTGCTCTTTCAATAAATCAATATCAAATGGTAGGTGAGCTTGCATTTCGCCATCGACAATCATCGTTGGATGTTTGTCTTTCAAAATACTTACTGCTTTTTGCATTTTCACGGCATCATCGCCATTGGTACTACCAAAATTTGAATAAGTAAGCAAGGCAATGCGTGGCTTAATGTTGAATTTTTCTACTTCTTTGGCTGCTAATTCGGTAATCTCAACGATTTCTTCGGCAGTTGGATTGAAATTTACGGTTGTATCGGCCAAGAAAAGTGGGCCAAAACGACTCATCAAAATATACATACCCGAAACTTTCTTCACGCCATCCTGACGACCAATAATTTGTAAAGCTGGACGAATAGTTTCTGGATAATTTCGAGTCATACCGCCAATCATGGCATCGGCTTCGCCAGTTTCTACCATCATCGCACCAAAGTAGTTACGATTTCGCATCAACTGCATTGCTTCAAAATGATTGTAGCCTTTGCGTTTGCGTTTTTCGTAGAAAATCGCTCCAAATTTTGCCAATTTATCTTCTTGTTCGGGCGAACGAGAGTCGATAATTTCGGCATAAGGTAAATCAATATTATTTTCTTCCAGTAATTGATTGATTTTAGCCACATTTCCGAGTAAAATCGGCGTTGCAATTTTTTCGTCTTGTACTTCTTGGGCAGCTTTCAGCACCGTCAAGTTTTCGGCATCGGCAAAAACCACACGTTTAGGGTGAAGTTTTGCTTTATTTGTGATAACTTTTTTGAGCGAGTTGTCTTGTCCCAAACGTTTTGCCAACTGTGTATCGTAAGCTTCCCAATCAGTAATTGGGAATTTCGCAACGCCCGTTTCCATGGCCGCTCTCGCTACTGCTGGAGCAACAGTTGTGAGCAATCGTGGGTCAACTGGTTTTGGAATAATATAGGTTCGGCTAAACGAAAGATTGGTTTCGCCATAAGCTAAATTTACGACATCAGGTACTGGTTTTTTCGCTAAATCGGCCAATGCACGCACGGCCGCCAGTTTCATTTCTTCGTTGATAACCTTCGAGCGAACATCTAAAGCACCACGGAAAATATACGGAAAACCGAGTACATTATTCACTTGATTTGGGTAATCCGAACGCCCAGTTGCCATGATAATATCTTCACGGGCTTCGATGGCTTCTTCATACGAAATCTCAGGTGTTGGATTTGCCATCGCAAAAACGATGCAATCTTTTGCCATTGATTTTACCATATCTTGCTTCAAAATATTGCCTTTTGAAAGTCCAACAAATACATCTGCTCCAACCAATGCTTCCGAAAGCGTAGTTTCGGCTGGCATATTATCGTTGGCAAATTCGATTTTCTTTCCATCCAAATTCGTGCGGCTTGGGTGAATCAAACCCTTGCTGTCGAACATGAAAATATTCTTTTTAGCAGCACCCAACGAGTTATAGAGGCGAGTACAAGAGATTGCCGAAGCACCCGCACCGTTGATAATTATTTTTACTTGTGAAATATCTTTTTCTACTAATTCGAGTGCATTGAGCAATGCCGCCGACGAAATAATGGCTGTGCCATGTTGGTCGTCGTGCATTACAGGAATATTCAATTCTGCTTTTAGGCGTTCTTCGATTTCAAAACACTCAGGAGCAGAAATATCTTCGAGATTTACACCGCCAAAAGTTGGTTCAAGAATTTTGACTGTACGTACAAATTCGTCAACATTTTTGGTGTTCAGCTCAATATCAAAAACATCAATATCGGCATAAATTTTAAATAAAAGTCCTTTTCCTTCCATTACTGGCTTGCTGGCGTCGGGGCCAATATCGCCCAAACCCAAAACAGCCGTTCCGTTTGAAATGACAGCCACAAGGTTTCCTTTTGCGGTATATTTATAAACGTCTTCGGGATTTTCAAAAATAGCCATACACGGGTCGGCCACCCCTGGAGAATATGCCAAAGATAAATCTTTTTGGGTAGCATATTCTTTACTCGGAACTACTTCAATTTTACCTGGACGACCCTTGGCGTGGTAATGAAGTGCTTCTTCTTTTAAATTTTGTTTACTCATTTTCGAATAAAATTAGTTTGATGATGCGAAGGTAAGACTGATTGCTTTGAGAGTTAAAGAAAAAAAGTCTTTTTTTGTATGATTAACTGTTTTTGCTTAGGAAAATGGCTTTTTGCATACTTTCTTATTTATTCTTGATATTATCTTTCACAATATCTTCATAGTCAGCTACATGAGCAAAGGCTGCATTCATCTTAGCACGGTCGAATTCGTTTTCGTTGTTTGAAATCCAAATGGTTGCTACACCGTTTCCGATAAAGTTGGTAATCGCACGAGCTTCTGACATAAATCGGTCAACGCCCAAGAGTAAAGCCAAACCTTCAACTGGAATCACTTTCAGAGCCGTAAGCGTTGAGGCCAAAACGATAAAGCCGCTACCAGTTACGCCCGCTGCACCTTTTGATGTCACCATCAAGATGCCAATAATTGTGAGCATTTGTTGTAAGTCAAGGTGTACATTAAAAACCTGAGCTAAGAAAACAACTGCCATCGAAAGGTAAATTGTTGTGCCATCAAGATTGAAAGAATAGCCCGCTGGTACTACCAAACCAACCACCGATTTTGAGCAACCCATTTTCTCCAGTTTTTCCATCAATGAAGGCAAAGCTGCTTCTGATGAAGAAGTTCCGAGTACAATCAATAATTCTTCACGGATGAATTTTAGGAACTTCCAAAGGCTAATTTTGTAATGTTTTAGAATAAAATGAAGCACTACAAAGACAAAAATAGCCATTGTGACATAGACAGTTCCCATCAATTTGGCAAGTGGGAGTAAGGTATGGATACCATATTTTGCAATCGTGAAAGCCATGCCACCAAACGCTCCGATTGGTGCAAAAAGCATCACTTTATGTAATGCCCAAAAAACTTTCTTCGAGATTGGTGCAAGAAAATCTACCACTTTTTGGCGACCAGAATAATTGCTCAAAACAACCCCCAAAATTATCGCTAAAACCAGTACTTGAAGCGTAACGTTATCTAAGAAAAACTTTAACCAGCTAAAATCAGTGGCATTTTTGGTGTATTTTGAAATATCTCCCAGAGTGGATGCTCCGCCTTTTATTGTGTCCGTAACTACACCATCGCCTGGGCGAATAATATTTGCTACAACTACGCCAATTATCAAGGCAATCGTCGTTACGACCTCAAAGTAAATCAAGGCTTTTGCTCCAACTTTTCCTACTTTTTTCAAATCGCCCATCGAGATAATTCCGAGCGTAATTGTTAGAAAAATG
>JBKBSS010000117.1:0-9150 GCA_046291385.1 Emticicia sp.
ACCATATCTTTGATTTCGTTGAAAACATAATCCGTCAGCGTAAAATCAATATTGTCAACCACATTTCGGTCTAAAATGTGCGTGCCATAGCAAACCAAAAGCCGAATACATTCTTCTTCTTGATACGAAATTGCCGAGCGTTGCGATTCAGTTTTTTCAATAGGAATACTGAGCGGAACTTCTGGACGCTCAACCAAAACATCTAAATTACCAACTTGTTGAGGCTGAACTCGGTTTTGGCGTTGGCGGTCTTTTTCGGCATCGTTTACTTTTTTGAGCGAAATTTTGTTTCCTTCCGTAATCAAAATTTGCTCTTCGATGCCCATCAAATTGGCAACTTCTTGATAAAAAACCGAACGTTTGATAGAATCAGGAATCTTAGAAATGGTTTCGACTAATTCCTTAATTACTTCCGCTCGCTTGATTGGGTCGTGACCAACATCTTTGAGCGAAATTTCGGTTTTGAAACGAATAAAATCCTTCTGAGTTCGCTGTACGTATTCTTTAAATGCCTGACTACCAACTTTTTGTATAAAACTATCAGGGTCGTCACCATCGGGAAAAACTACGGCTTTTACGTTTAGGCCTTCTTCCAAAATAATATCAATTCCACGCAACGAAGCTTTGATTCCAGCGGCATCGCCATCGTAAAGCACCGTGATATTATTCGTGAAACGCCTAATTAGCTGAATTTGCTCTTTGGTAAGTGAAGTTCCCGATGAAGCCACTACATTTTCAACACCCGATTGGCTCAACGAAACTACATCGGTATAGCCCTCTACCAAATAGCAATTATCTTCTACACGAATCGGATTTTTGGCTTGCTGAATACCATAAACGATATAACTTTTGTGGTAAACTGCCGTTTCGGGCGAGTTGAGATATTTAGGAGCGTTCGGGTCTTTTTTCAGAATCCTTGCTCCAAAGGCAATTGGTTTTCCGCCTACATTATGAATCGGAAAAATTACTCGCCCTCTGAATCTATCAATCGGGTCTTTGCCTTCTTTTACAATCGAAAGTCCTGCTTTTTCAAGAATATCGACCGAAAAACCATTTTTTATGGCGTGTTTTGTGAAAGCATCCCAACCATCGGGACTATAACCTAACTCAAATCGCTGAATTGTGGTATGATTAAAGCCACGTTCTTTAAAATAACTTTGCCCAATGCTTTGTCCATCGGGGCTTTTCCAAAGTTGGTCTTGGTAGTATTTATTGGCAAAATCCAGCACGATATAAAGACTTTCTTTTTCGTTTTGGGCTTGTTGTTCTTCGTTGGTTATTTCTTTTTCGGCAACTTCAATACCGTATTTTTTAGCCAAATGTTTGAGGGCTTCGGGGTAGCCGATTCCTTCAATATCCATCACAAAACGCACCGAGTCGCCCGCTTTGCCGCAGCCAAAACATTTATAAATGCCTTTGGCTGGCGAAACGTAGAACGAAGGAGTTTTTTCGTTGTGAAAAGGGCAACAGGCTATCATGTTTGCTCCCCGTTTTTTGAGAGAAACGTATTCGCCAACGATTTCGGTTACGTCGGCGGCTTGTAAAATCTGTTGAACTGTCTCTTGACTTATCCGCATATTGCAATTTACTCAGTACTTAATCAAAATGGCACTTTTTGTGCTACTTTTGTTCCAGAAAACAAAGGTACGGTGGAATTTTATACTTTTATCAATATTGGCGGAACAATTGCCTTTGCGGCATCGGGTACTTTGGCGGGTATCAGAAAAAAACTTGATGTATTTGGGCTGGCCGTAATGGCTTTCGTGACATCGGTTGGGGGCGGCACAATCCGTGATATTTTGATTGGACATTTACCCGTAAAATGGATTCTTGATTCTTCGATTATTCTGCTGATTGCGGGCGTAATGCTCATTACTGTTTTGTTTAAAAACCGCATCGAAAAATTCGATAAAACGCTTACTTTTTTCGATTCGTTGGGACTTGGATTTTTTACCCTCAGAGGAATCCAAGAAGGTATTGCGGTTCAGTTGGATATTCCTTCGTGCTTGATTTTGGGTACGATTACTGCCTGTTTCGGTGGCGTAATTCGAGATATTTTATTAAACGAAATCCCGACGCTTTTTCGAAAAGAAATTTACGCTACGGCTTGTATTTTGGGCGGAATTATATTCTTTTTACTGCAAAAAGTCAATATTTCTGCCCAAATAATTGAAATAATTACGATTTTGACCGTTTTCGGAATAAGGCTTATTGCGGTGAAAATGAACATTTCATTGCCGAAAGTTGATTGATTTGTAGAATAATTTTGAAAATTGTTCCATTGGTCGATGCACAATTTTTAAAACTATGCTACTTTACCTTTTCAAACGTGCCAAATAAGCGAAAGTTGAAAGTCCAGTTACGAGCGTAATAGCCGAAAGTCCCAAGTGCGGAAGCGAAGGTTTTAGCACCCACATTGCACCGATAAACTGCACAATCAGGATAATATAAAGGAAAGTCGCAATGGCTTTGCGAGGTAATTTACTAATGACAAACGAACCCAGTGGAGCAAAAAAAGCCACAAACGGAATGCACGCCAACCACATTTCAAAGGCTTCTTGCTGAAAATCTCCGATAACCGCCCCGTGAATAAAGAAACCAAGCAGCGTTTCGAGCGTCATAATGATTACCGATGAAGGAACAGCCACTTTTTCGTTGATGCGGTAATAAATCGTCATCAAGCAGAACGTAAAAATATTGATTCCTGTGCCGAAAAGTGAAGAAATCATACCGCCGATAAGTCCAAAAAACATTAATCTGACCATATCTGACCGCATGAAATTTTGAATTTTATCAAAAACTTCACGTTGTGGTTTCATGTTTTCATACCACAAAATTAGTCCGAAACTGAGCCAAAGCGACACAAAAAACAACTTTGCCAAAGGTGGAGAAATAAGCGGAACGATATAGTAAGTGCCAAAAATTAGTCCGAAAATGCCCCCAAATGTTACGTATTTGATATAATTCCAATCGACTTTTATTTTTAAACCTAAGATTAGTAAAGATGCTGAAGTCATACCGATACTCTGAATGGCAAAAGCGAAGTTTCGGGCAACGGCGGGTTCTATTTTGAGCAAAAGCGTAAAAACAGGATAAGCAATGGCCGCACTTCCTTCGGGACTTGAACCTGCGATAAACGCCCCAAAAACCATTGTCAGAATGGCCGCCCAATGTTTGCCAAAGATATAAAAACTATCGGTCGAGGTTATGTAAAATCCCCAGCAGCACAGCACAATTGCCACGAAAGCAAAGTACAGATAAGGGATTTTGTTTTTTGTTGTTTTTTCGACTGACATAGAAAAATGTGTTACTTTTGTAGAGTTCACAAATTTAGTCGCAAATAATAACATTCTAATGAAAAATATTGAGGAGATTCTGGAAAAGCTATTGGCCGAGCAAGATTTTTTGAAAGAAATGCAAGGGCGAATCGTGGAAAATTATGACATTATGATTCAGAATCAGCAGCAAAATGCCGATAACCATGAGGTTGTGATACATAATCAAACAACGATTATACGTAATCAAGAAATCATTGTTAATAATCAGATAAATATTGTTAGAAATCAGAAGCAAATTGTGCAAAACCAAGTGCAATTAGATGTGATTTTGCAGACTCAGGCTCATTTATTGAATTTGGTGAAAAAACTTTCGGGGCAGAGTGAAAGTTTTGAAGAAACCAGTCAATTTATTGATAATTTGATTGAAATAAAAAAAGAAAGCATAAAATCTAAACCCTTTAATGACCCAAGTTCGCTCTGAAAACCTGTAAGGTTTGAAATAAACCTTGTAAGTTTAACCATTTATTTTCTCTTCCAAAAGTCTGACCTGAATCTGTAAAGATTTTATTTCCGAATCTTTACTTTCTACAATCTGTTTAACCAGTTTTAGTTGAATTTGTAGCCCTTCTATTTGTTGGCTCAGTAGTTTATTATGAAATTCAAGCTGACGTTTTTCGTTGCTGAAATCTTCGATTGACTCTTTATTAAGCTTTACTTTATTTTTTGAGTGAAATAAGTTTTCGAGTTGGTCTTCGGTAAATTCCGAAAAATTGGAATTTCTAAAATCATCAATATTAATTCCGAAATAGTTGCTAATCAAATCGCAGACATCCAAAGGAGGGAAGGTTTTTCCAATTTCGTAATCAGAAATAGCACTTTTACTAATTTTTAGGCTTTCTCCGAGCTTTTCTAAAGTTATTTTTTGTTGCTTTCGTAAAATTCTGAGATTCTTACCAAATCTATTTTCCATTCTGTAAGGAATTGCTTCTTATTTATTTCCGTAAATATGGAATTATTTCGGATTGTATATTACTTTATCATAGCAATTTAGGGAATTTGGTAGAGATTAAAAAATCAAATTTGTGAGAGTCAGCCGCTAAAAGTCGATAAAATTGTAATTTTTCATCATAGGTTATGTTCAGACCCTGCTCATTAGTTGATGAGCAGAGTTTTTATTTTTTGCTGTGCAGAAGCTGAAAATGTGGAGTAAAACAACAGCAGAAAGTATAGAATACGTTTCATATTGAGTAGGTTTTAGTACATAGTCAGAACGTTTTGTGTTTTTCTTTGTTGTGTTCGGGATTCAGTAGATGGTTCTTGATATTTTAGTGCTTTGTATCTAAAATAAAATATGAGTGGTATTCCTTAAAGGCTTCTCCATGAGTATCCAAAAATTGCTTGTTTATAATACCACATCCCCCTTTAACAAATATTTGTTTTCCGTTTTCAACTTCTTCTTCGGTTACTTTTTTGCCATCTACAATAAATACAGTTTTCTTTCCAATTGGGATTCCTGATGAAAAGTGTACGGTTTCCCCATCCAACCTCATCACACTTATTTTTTCATATTCTTCTCCATTTTTATCTTTTACAATTTCTCTTTTAACACGCTTTTTAGATTCTTGTACTTGCTTTGCTACATTTTCAAGAATGAATTGACGCTTCTCGTCATTTTTTAAGAAAATATCAATACCTTTTTTTGTTGTAATTTCTATACAACCATCTTTGGCCTTTTCCCCATAAAATAGCACAGTGTTTTTATCCTTTTGAGAGGAAATATCTTGGCTATCAATTGCTTCTGGGTTAATTCGATACAAAATACTTGAAGGATATTCAACTCGGTTGATAATTACCAGCGGATTTTTTCCAAGTTTGTTTGTTTCAAAAATTGTGCGGAGGGTGTCTTGATTTCTTATGATTTTAGAAAAATATGAGGGCGATTTGCTGGTTTGAGGTAATGGTTTATTCTCATTTTTTACTAAAAAAACGGGTGTTTTTGACGAAAATCTCATATCTGGAAATACGACTTTATTTAATTTGGTAAGGTCGGGGTAAATAACAGAGCCAGTTGGTTTTCCGTACAATTGAAGTTTTGTTTTTTTGCCTTTGTATTTATTGTTCAGGAGTATTTTGTTGTTTTTTACGATGTAATCCTTTCCCTGTGTTAATAATTTGTTGTCAACACTTAATTTGAAACTGTCAGTATCTGATAATGAAAACTTGAAGTCAAAGGCGGTGTAGGTGTAGCTAAACTTTGAAGAATCAATTTGGATATGTTTTTCATTAACTGCAAAATCTTTAATTTCCCAAGCTCCTGATTCTTTGGTTATTTTAAACATTCTATTTTCAACAAAAATCTTGGTTGCAAGTGTTTTTGTATTGGCTTCAAAAATTATTGATTCATCTTGTCTATAAAATTTGCCATTTTTCTCACTTTTTAGTTTTACCCAATGTTTCAAGTCTTTGAGTATAAATGTTTTAGATTCGTTTCCAAACGATAAAGTGATACTTTCAAAGTTTCCTTTTGTGTCCTTCGTGGAGTTATTTACTTTTAATTCAAAGCCATTATCTGCAAAATATTCCTGTGCTTCTTGCAAAGTTTGGGGAGTTACTCTGCCTGGGAAAACACTATACGAAATCATATCGTTGCTGTGTTTGATGGCAGAAACTCCTTCGGTATTTACGTCATAAGTAACAAACGAATGAAGGTTTTTATGTGGTTGCGAACTCTTCGTAATGACTAAGTTTTTAGTGCCGTAGTTGATGCTCATCTGTGATTCTTTGAAGTTTTTATCGTAGCTTTCGATAAAAATAAATGCTCCATTTTTGCCTTTTTCACGCAAATCAACCATATTAAAAATTTCTGCTTTGGTCATTTGATTGGTTCGTAAATGCTTGATGGCCAAGCCTACTTTTGTTAAATTACCGTTTGTATCGGTTGACTTTTCGGTGACAATTAAAGCGAGTGAACGCTTTGCAATATATTTATTTACTTCGTCTATCGTATTGATAGTCAGAGAGTTGGGGTTAACCGAATAGTGAAAACCGTTGTAGTTTTTAGCAGTGATTCTATTGAGTGAAATATTTTTTGGAGTAAAATCAAAATCACTCACACCGCTCGTCCAAGTGGCATAATTTCGAGCGTCCTTTATTTCTAATGGATAGACCTTTATTTCTTCAGAAAATATTGGTTTACCAGTGTTTTTCTCCTGATAAACCCTCACAACTTTCTCTTCGGCAAATGCCATAACTCCGACTGCGATAATCGGCAATGATAAAAAATACAATAGCTTTTTCATGTTTTTTGTTGGTGTTTTAAATAAAAACTGGATTCGTTCTGATAGCGGTTTTGTACTAAATTGATTGATAATCAATGAGTTAGGTGCAAAACCGAGCTTTAATAATAAATGTGCATATTTTCGGCTGTCGTGCGTGGCCGACATGAGGGCATCAACCTCGTATTCGTGGATTTGTTTTAATGATTTTTGATAGAAATAAATGATAGGATTGAACCAAAAAATAGCTTTCAAAATGCCCAAAAGCAGCAAGTCGAGTGTGTGCAAACGTTGGGCATGAAAACTTTCGTGGGCAATAATTAGGGCTTTTTCGTGTGGATTTAGCTTGTCGGGATTTAGAAAAATATAATTAAAAAACGATGAGTTACTGTGGTTTTTAGTAAGCAAAATCTTTAGTTTTTTACTTTGCTTCTGGTGGCTGAGCGAAGTCGAAGCCTGCAAAGCCACCGAAACCGAAGCCTTTTTAATAGTATGAAGAATGGTCAAAAGATTTTTTACAAAAACAAATATCATCGCTCCAACGCCCGATAAATAGATGGCATTTAGCAACTGCATCCAGTCAATAGTTGTGTTGAGAGTTTTTTCAATAGTAGTTGTTTGCTCAGTTACAGATGCTTGATTATCAGCGTTTTTCAGCGTTTCTTCGACTGTAAAAGTAGCTTCTTGAATCGGTTGAGGTTCAAGTATCACTACCTCCGTTCGCTCATAGCTCAAAAGCGGAATCGTGAGGCTTAAAGCCAATGATACCAACAAATAAAAGCGATTAAGGGCATGAAAACTCAATCGGCGAAAACCGAAAAAGTACAGCCCATAAAAAGCCGTTAGGCAAATGGTAGATTTGAGTAGATAGTCCATAACCGTAAGCACCCCCAGCCGCAACGGCGGACCGTCCCTAAAGGGGGGTGAAGGATTTTGTTTAGTGTGTATTTGAGACTTCTCCTCTATCCCCCTTTAGGGGTTAGGGGTGTTGTGGGCGTTTATAGTATTCTTCAACTTTTCAATCTCCTCAACCGTCAAATTTTCTTCTTTTGCCATAAACGAGAGCAGATTTTCTACCGAATTATCGAAATAATTGGCAAATACCTTTCTGAAACTTCGTTGGCCGTATTCTTCTTTTGATATTATCGGAAAATACTCGTAGGTTTTTCCGTAAGCTTTGTAGCTCAGAAAACCTTTGCTTTCGAGTAGCCGAACCACCGACGAAATTGTATTATAAGGTGGTTTTGGGTTATCGGGCATTTTTTCGATAATGTCTCGCACTAAACATCGCTCCAAATCCCAGATGATTTGCATGATGCGTTCTTCGGTTTTTGTCAATTCTTCCATGATGAAACAAAGTAAAAACTAATTTTTCAGTTTTACAACTGATTTTTCAGTTATTTTATTTAAAAAGCAGTTGATAACTTAATTTGGCAGAAATTTTTTATAAAATTCATCGGGTCAATACCTTTTTTATTTTCATTTTCCGAATCGCTGTGCATCTTCTCTAATGCACAACGATTTTTATTTTTAAATTTATTAATTCCGTAATTATGGAATTTTTAAATAATTTTATAGAATTTCTTCCTACTTATAGTTCATCAAGTTCAATCTTGTTGGTATCTGAAATATTTTATAATTACCATGTTTTAATAATTTTTACGCCATTTTCTCAAATTTCAACAATATTTTAGCTTTTAGAACAGCAATTATTTCGATGAATAGAAATTTTATGGAATTAATTTCCATAAAATTGGAAAATTATTTAAAATGTATTTTCTTTGTAGTATCAATTAAAAAAAACCAATAAAAAATCAAAATTATACTATTATTTATTCTAATAAGATGTTTGAAATTTACCAAAGAAAACTCAAATTGTTAATTAAATACGCACTCGTAGGTTTGGTGTGCGTAACATCAAGTGTGTATGCTCAAATGCCGCATGATGTTATTTATATGCCCAAAAAGACTGCTTGTTTGGCTGTGTCTTATAGCAATAGTAGTTGGAAAGAATATTGGGAAAATACGCTCAGACGTGAAAACCTTAATATTGGTACGCTCACGACTCAAAGCGTTATGCCGATGATTGCCGTTGGTGTTACCGATAAACTGAATATTATCGTTGGAGTGCCATATATCAGCACCAAAGCCAGTGCAGGAAATTTGATGGGACAAAAAGGCATTCAAGACCTTTCGGGCTGGTTGAAATATCAACTTATCAAAAATGAAAACGGATTTTCGTTGCACGGAGTTTTGGGTGCGTCGATTCCTCTCGGAAATTATGTGCCAGATTTTCTACCAATGTCAATCGGACTTCAATGCAAAACTGCCACAGGTCGCTTGATTGGCAATTACACGCACAAATCGGGTATGTATGTTACGGCTCATGGAAGCTATATTTTGCGTAGTAAAATCAAAGTTGACCGTGATGCTTACCAAGCCGATAACCGAGTATATAACACCAACAAAGTAAGCGTTCCAAATGCAACCGATGCGGCCGTAAGATTGGGTTATATTAAAGACGGTAGCCGAATTCAGGCTGAGGTTTTTGCCGAAAATTTTAGCTGCGTAGGTGGCGATAATATCCGTCGTAATGA
>JBKBSS010000118.1:0-9124 GCA_046291385.1 Emticicia sp.
AAAATTCTACTTTCAAAGCTGGTTCAATAACCTCAAAAAAACACCTTTATTGTATGTTTTATTGAGTTTTCCATCTTTATTGCTTTTATTTTTTTATTTGCCGCTGGTTTTTCAAATTTATTTTGAAGCCCAAACTTTTCATCTTGATAATGCTAATGCACCACATTTTTGGAGCCATCCACTACGAATGTTGCTGCCTTATTTTTCGAGTTTTAGTGCATTGCATAATCCATTCATCGAAATTCTTAAAGATATGCCTGAAGGCATGGGGTCAGGAAGTCCAGGTTGGTTTTGTCTTGGAATCGGAATTGTTGGTTTTTTTGGTAATCGCAAGCAATTTTGGCTCATATTCTTGCCTTTGGCTATACTTTTGGTAATTTCTACTTTTTATCATCCCAATAAAATTCCGACTTTGAAGATATTTCCTTGGGGTGCCTATAATCGTGTGCCATCAAGGTTTACATCGCTTTTACCCGTTATATTTTCCTGCTTTTTTCTGCCAACCGATTTGAGCAAATTACCTTATAAAAAGATTTTGTTGCTTGGCTTTACAACCTTTTTTGTGCTTGAACTGTCAGTCGTGTATAGATTCAGATTTGAGCAAAAACCGTTTGAGTTTGAAAATAATTTCTTTGGTTACATGCAAAATATCAAAAAGCAACAGGGTGAGGCGGTCATGGATTTTCCTTTTTGTGTTGTGGGTGGCGATGGAACTGGCCTTAGAGAAAATCTTTGCCCAATTTTTCAAAAAACGTGTAATGTGTATGCCCTAAGTCGTTTTCATGGCAAAAAAGTAATTGGTGGATATTATAGCCACGTCCATGAGTCGGCAATCAAGGGTTTTGTTGGCGTTGGAATCGGTAATTGGGCAAAACCAGATGATGATTCTTATATAGAAGGCTGGAAAAAAGCGACAAAAATTATTAATACTTTTAATAAGAATCAATTAGAACATTTTGTAAAGTATTTTCAATACAACGACTTTGTTGGAATTAATGTCTGTGTCGATTTGATTCCAACCGAAATGTATAACCAAATTACAACAGCAATCGGACAGCCAACACATTCAACTATTTTTCCTGGGGCGGGTAAAGTTGTGTTTATTCCAAAACCCAAAGACTGGTTGAGATTGATAAATGCCCAAAAAGGACGAAATATAAAATTTCCGTGTGGGTGTGAATAAAAGATAAGTTCAGGTTTTATTTAGAAAGGATATTTTCATGGCAACCTTATTAGAATTACAAACAATTTTATCAGAAAAAGGGAGTCTTACTGTTTTTGAAAAAGTCCTTACAAATGGTATTAAACGCATTTTTTACATCTACAATGCCTTTAATCAAATTCGTGGGGGGCATCGACATAAACTGGCTTATAATGCCCTCATTTGTGTGAGTGGTTCGTGTAAAGTGTATGTGCATAATGGTGAAAGTGAAGAAACATTTATCTTAGATTCGCCCAATAAATGTGTGTTACTCGAACCACGAGATTGGCATACAATGTACGATTTTTCAGAAAGTGCAGTATTGCTCGTTTTATCTGATAGATTTTACGAGAAGGAAGATTATATCTACGAAAAATACGGTGATTTAGTTGAATCAGCCTAAGAAACGGCGAATTTTAAAATTCGCCGTTTCTTAGACTGATAAAAGTCTATAAAGTTTCGATGATAATATTATGATTAGTATAGATACAAATATCTGCTGCAATATTTAGACTTTCTTGCACCATCTGTTCGGCTGAAAGAGAATCAGCGTGACGTTTCAAGGCAATAGCGGCCGACTGAGCGTACATACTCCCAGAGCCAATTGATGCAATCTGATTATCGGGTTCGAGTACATCACCAGTGCCCGAAATAATAAGTATTTCGGTTTCGTTGGCTACAATCAGCATTGCTTCCAATTTTCTTAAAAAACGGTCTGTTCTCCAATCTTTTGCCAATTCGATAGCGGCACGTTTCATATTTCCACCAAAAGCGTTGAGTTTTTCTTCAAAACGCTCAATCAGCGTAAAAGCATCGGCCGTAGAACCCGCAAAGCCTGCGAGTATTTTACCACCATAGAGTTTTCTAACTTTACGAACATTACTTTTGGCAATCGTATTACCCATTGTCGCCTGTCCATCAGCACCGAGAGCTACTTTTCCGTTATGAATTACCCCCAAAACGGTGGTTGCGTGTATTTTTTGCATTTAATTATTTCGATTCTATTTTTGATAATTTCCATGTATTATTCTCTAAATCTAAAGAATAAATGTAGCGTACTTTATATGGTTTTTCGAGATTTACAATGACTTTTGCCTTGCTACCCGTAATGGTAGAGGATGAAAAGTTATTAAATCCTGCTAAAAGTTCTTTACCCGTTGGAGGGTCTTGTGATAGTGTATATCTATCAAAATCGATGCCCGTAGCATATCCACTTTTTCTAATTTCAGCTTTTTTTGCGATAAATTCCTGTTTAAGACTTTCCAAATAAATACTCGAAAATAAGCCAGCCCTTTGGATTTTTTTGATGTAGTTTTGAAGGCAATCTGTGTCAATACTTGTAATATCCACACCATCGACTTCATAACAATCTCCTTCAAATGGTATTTTGTCGGTTTTGTCGTACCATTTCATAAAAGCAATAACTCTTTGCTTGGGTGTTTCTCTTGTTGTAATTTGTGCCGAAGCAGCAAAGTATGATATAAAGCAAATCCCCCATAGAGAGATTATTAGCCAACTATATGGAGGATTTATCTTTTTCATTAAATTACTCGTGAGGGTTATACCAATAATTTGTACGGCTCTTCGAGCAATTCTTTCAATGTTACTAAGAATGCTGCACCAGTTGCACCATCAACCACACGGTGGTCACATGTAAGAGTTATTTTCATTACGCTGGTTGCATAAAATTGGCCGTTTTTAACAGCTACAATTTCTTTGATTCCACCAACTGAAAGAATACATGACTCGTTTTTAGGATTATTGATAATCGAAGTAAACGACTCAATACCAAACATTCCTAAATTACTTACCGTAAATGTATTTCCTTCCCAGTCTTTTGGTTGAAGTTTGCCATTTTTAGCTTTTCCACCTAAGTCTTTGGTAGTTGCAGCTAAAACTGAAAGTGGTAGTGTATCAGCAAATCTGATTACTGGCACAACTAAACCTTCTGAAATGGCAACCGCCATTCCGATATGTACGTGAGCATTGCGTCTGATATGGTCTTCTCTCCAAGAAGCATTTACATTTGGATGTTTTTTCAATGCTACTCCACAAGCCTTCAAAACTAAATCATTGAACGAAATTTTGACTGGCGATGCTTGATTCATTACTTCACGGGCTTGAATGGCTTTGTCCATACAAATTTCCATGGTTAATTGGAAATCAACCGCCGATGATTGTGATTCCGCCAAACTTCTGGCAATTGCCTTACGCATTTGTGTCAAAGGTATTTCTTCGTAGCTTTCTACGCCAGCCGCTGCTGCAACTGCTGTCGTTTTTGGAGCTTCTTGTGCTTTTGGAGTAAAGCTATCAACGTCAGATTTTACAATTCTTCCACCTTCACCAGAGCCACTAACTTCCGCTAATTTAATTCCTTTTTCTTCAGCAAGTTTTTTAGCGAGTGGAGAAGCCAGAATACGTCCATTATTGTTTGATGCTTGTGCAGGTGCTGTTGTTTGTGCTGCAACTGTCGCAGTAGCTTTGGGCATTTCGGCTGTAACAGGAGTTGCTGCTGGAGCTGCCGCAACGGTGGGTGCTGTACTAAGCAATGCTTGATAATTTGCACCTTCTTCGCCGATTACTGCAATTACTGCATTGATTTTGGCTGCTTGACCTGCCTCAATTCCAACATAGAGTAAAGTGCCATCTTCATAAGCCTCAAGTTCCATTGTTGCTTTATCGGTTTCGATTTCAGCCAAAATATCACCTGATTTTACTTTATCACCCACTTTTTTCAACCATGTGTGAATCACGCCTTCGGTCATAGTATCGCTCAAGAGTGGCATTGTTACAACCTTTGCTTTGATATTTGAAATATCAACGGCTGGAACGGTAGCAGCAATTGGTGCGGCATTCGCTGGTGCTTCTGCTTTCATTGGGGGAGCTTGCTCGGTAGCAGGTGAAACTATGGTAGAGCCACCATTTAGTAAACTTTGGAAATCTTCGCCAGGTTTTCCAATGACCGCCATGATAGCATCAACTGGTACGGACTGACCTTTTTCAACTCCTATATAAAGTAGTGTTCCGTCATAATAAGACTCCATATCCATGGTTGCCTTGTCGGTTTCTACTTCTGCTAAAATATCACCTGATTTTACAACATCGCCAACTTTCTTGTTCCAAGCCGCAATTACACCCTCTGTCATGGTGTCGCTCATCTTGGGCATTCTGATTACTTCTGCCATTTTTTAAAAAATTTGCTTAGATTTTGTATAGTATCATTATTCAACCCTCAAAATTATAACAAAGTTTTGGATGTCCTTAAAAAACTAATAAGAAAGTTTGTAATAAGTTTTATTTTGCCGTTTTTTGCTCACTATTTATCATAAAAATATCAAGTATGTGGTTATTGCTTCTGTTTCTTTTCAATGCTATTCTTTCAATCAAAGTTTTTTCTAAGTATTCTTGGCGTTTGAGTTTCTGTTTGTTACTTCAATTATTTGCTTTTTTGAGCTGGGTTTGTGTTGAATCGCTCGGCTTTTTCAATGCAATTGGATTTAAAGAGTGCTTGATTTTTTGGAGTTTTTTCACGGTTACACTAATTATTTATAACTATCGCCACCTAAACAGATTACCTAAATTTGATTTTACCATATTTCGCTCAAACAAATTTGTCATTTCAATCACAGTCATATTTGCATTAACTTTTCTTTCGGGATTGCTTTATGCCCCAAATACAATTGACTCAACCGTATATCATCTTACACGCATTGAGTTTTGGTTGCAGCATCGAAACATTAATTATTTTGCTACTCAAACCGACCGAATGCTTTATCAACCGCCTTTGGCCGAATACATGATTTTGCAGTTTAGGGTTTTCCAAGATTCTGATATTTTTAGTTTTATCATTCAATGGCTATTTTCAATAGGCTCTTGTGTTGCAGTTAGTTTGTTGGCCGAAGTGGCGGGAACAAATAAAAAAACGCAGTACCTAAGTTTCTTTATTGCAGGAACTATTCCGATGGTGATTTTACAGTCGTCTTCCACCCAAAACGATGTAGTCGTATCATTTTTTATTCTGATGACGGCCTATTTTATGTTGAAAAACTTGAAAGAAAACCAATCGTTAACCATAATATTAAGTGGCGTTTCGATTGGTCAGGCGATTTTAACTAAAGGAACGGCTTACGTTTTTTTGTTTCCAATATGTATGTATTGGGGAATAATGAAGTTAGTGAAGATTTATAAAAAAGAATTAAAGTTTTTACCCCAACTTGCTTATTTAGCTTTATTATTTGTTCCTTTTCTGGCGATTTGTGGTTCTTTTTACTATCGAAATTACGTTTTGATAGGCTCGCCTTTGGGCGTTTCTAAAGAGCTTTTTTATGTTTACAACAATCAATCGCATTCGTTGCCGAGTTTTTTGTCGGTTATTTTTCGGAATATAAGTTTACATTTTTCTGTGCCTGGGGTGCATTTAATGGCCGAAAAGTTTATTTATTTTTTGCATAATAATATCTTGCATCTGAGCGTGAATGACCCCGCAACGTCGTTTACACTATTTGATTTGCCAATGCTCGGCATGACCGAAGACAATGCTGGGAATTTTCTGCATATTTTGTTATTTGTGCCTGCTTTAATCGTCGTTTTTAAATCAAATAATTCAACTTTAAAAGTCATTGTGGCATTCGGTCTGATTTCTTTTTTACTGTTTAGTTTTCAGATAAAATGGCAAATTTGGCATTCAAGATTACACATTCCTATTTTCTTGTTGATGAGTATTCCTTTGGCTTATTATTTGGTTGAGGTGAAGTTTTCTAAGATTATCGTCGGAATTTTTGCTTTATCGGGTGTTTTCTTTGCTGTTTTTTGTTTCAATCGACCGATTATCAAATTTTCGCCGCTTACTACCCAAACTTATTTTACTCAACCTCGCATTTCGCAGTTTTATCACATGGAAGAGCAAAAAGGAAAAGATATGCAAGAGGTAATTGCGTTTCTCCAAAACAATAACTACAAGAATATTGCGGTAAAATCTGAAGAAAAGTACGGCAACAATATATTATACCCGATAATGTTTGAACTTCGGAACCAAGCTAAGTTTTATCCGATACAAATGGATAATAAAACTAAAGCTTTGGATAAGCCTGTGGGCAATTATGATGCGATTTTGTTCTTTACATTTACTCCGCCCGATATACTGAAAGTTGATAAGAATTATAAAAAAATGACCATCAATGCCGAAAATTTGTATATTTTTGCACCTTAAATAGTATCAATTTAAGCCAAATCAATGTCTGTTTTGAACAAATTATCAGTAATTATTCCTGCTTACAACGAAGCAAAAACCATACAAAGTGTATTAGAGAGAGTTGCCAGCGTAAAACTTTTGGGTGGAATAGAAAAAGAAATCATTGTTATAAACGATTGCTCAACCGATGATACAGAAGGTGAAATTTTAAGATTTAAAACAACCTCATCGACTAATATTGTCTATCTTAAACATGAGGTGAATAAAGGTAAAGGAGCGGCATTGCATACGGGGATAAAAGAAGCCAAAGGCGATTATTTGATAGTGCAAGACGCTGACCTTGAATATGACCCTGAAGAATTTAATATACTCTTGAAACCCATTCTCGACGGCCATGCAGATGTAGTTTTTGGGTCGAGATTTATCGGTGGAAATCCTCATCGTATTTTGTTTTTTTGGCACACAATCGGCAATAAATTGCTTACTTTTCTATCAAATATGTTCAATAACTTGAACTTAACCGATATGGAAACTTGCTATAAACTATTCAATACCAAGATGATACAGAGCCTAAATCTACAAGAACGTAGATTTGGATTTGAACCAGAAGTAACCGCCAAAATTGCCAAAATCAAAGGCATCAGAATCTACGAAGTTGGTATTTCTTATTACGGACGCACCTACGAAGAAGGCAAAAAAATCAATTGGAAAGATGGTTTTAGGGCTTTATATTGTATTGCGAAGTACGGGTTTTGAGATATAAAAAAAGCGAGACTTAAATCTCGCTTTTTTCTTTTACGAATAATTTTCCTGCAAAAAATCTTGCCATTCATCAATCAATTTTCCTTTTAAAACCCTCGGAAATTTATGTTGTCCACCTACTTTTCCTTTCTTTTTCATCCATTCGTAGAAGGCTTGTTGGGGAAGTGCTTTGACAAATACATTTTTTAAACCGTGTCGTCTTTCAACTGCATAATCATCGTTGAGTTCACATAATTTTTCATCAAGTAGCTTACAGAATTTCTCTTCGTCAACTTGTACATCAGAAGCTACGTACCATTGATGAGCAAAAAGTGGCGAATGTTTAACTCCAATGACGGTAAATTCACGAATATCAAGTCCTAAATCTTTAGAAACTAATTCGATACCGATATTCATATTATCAACCGAGAGGTGTTCGCCGCAAAGACTCAAAAAGTGCTTGGTTCTACCCGTAATCTTTATTTCCATGCGTTGTTTGTCGATAAATTTTACTGTATCGCCAATCAAATATCGCCACGCACCCGCACAAGTTGAAATCAAAAGGGCATAATCAATGTCTTCTTCGACATCCTGCACCATTAATGTTTCTGGATTGTCAACTAAATTTCCGTCATCATCAAAGTTTTCTTCATTGAAAGGCACAAATTCAAAGAAAATTCCACGATTGAGAACTAATCGAAGATTACCATCGGGGCGGTCTTGATATGCCAAAAAACCCTCCGATGCCATATAAGTTTCAATATAAATGACTGGTTTTCCAAATAATTTTTCAAGTCCTTGCTTGTAAGGTTCAAGTGAAACTCCACCCCAAGCAAAAGCGGTGAGATTTGGCCATATTTCGTGAATATTATTGAGATTATATCTTTCAATAATTCTTTCAAGCAAGATTGTATGCCATGCAGGCACTCCCGCCAGAAAACCAATGTCCCAATTTGGTGCATTGGCTGTAATATCTTCAAGTTTATTTTCCCAATCACGCAGGGCTGATATTTTTTGACCAGGCTTATAAAAATTCTGAAACCAAATCGGAATCGTACCTGTCGTAATTCCACTCAAATCGCCTTCGTAGTGTGAATCAACTTCATTGAGAGCCGTACTTCCGCCAAGCATTAAATAGCCTTTTTCGTACAAATCGGCTGGTAGCTCTGTATATTGTCCGAGTGTAATAATCTGATTGATACTCGTCCGTTGAATGGCCTTTATCATATCTTTCGTTACTGGAATCGCTTTCGATGCCGCATCCGAAGTTCCCGAACTCAAGGCAAAATATTTTACTTTTCCTGGCCAACAAACATTTTTTTCGCCTAAACGAGCTTTATACCACCATTCATTATAGATTTTGGTATAGTCGTAAATCGGCACATTTTGTTTAAATTTTTCGTAAAATTCGTTTCCTTCTTCAAAAATTGCCGAACTCAGAATTTCCTCGAAATTAAATTTTTCACCAAATTGTGTATAGCGTGCTTTCGATAGTAATTTGGTAAACGTTTTTTTCTGCCATTTAGCAGGTTTTATTTTTCTAATTTGTTGAATCGTGCTTGTAAATTTGATACTACTTTTAAGTAGTCTGCCTAAAACTGCCATATATTTTGTCTTGGATAAAGTAATCAGATTGGCTTATAATTTCAAAAATAATAGGTTTTTTTCTAAAAACATAAACTGCTTTTAATCAACTGGTTAGGTTAAAGTATTGTGGTTTTTTGAGGCTAAATTTACAACTTCCAGCGTTTTAAATCTTTGATTGTTTTATGAGCGGTCATGTCATAATGTACAGGCACAATCGAGACATAATTATTTTCGAGGGCGTGCAAATCAGTTCCTTCGGTGTTTGGTTCACGGTTTACAAAATCGCCACCCATCCAAAAATACGGTCTTCCGTGTGGGTCTGTTCTTGCATCAAATTCCTCGTTCCAATAACCATTTGTTTGGCGGCAAATTTTTATTCCTTTAATCGGATTTTCAGAATACTT
>JBKBSS010000119.1:0-9082 GCA_046291385.1 Emticicia sp.
ATATTAAATTAGAATATACTGACATCGTAGAAGAAGTAAAAGCTGAAATGAAAAACTATTTCGGTGGATATGCTTACGAAGGTTTGGAAGAAATGATTGACCAAATGGCTCGTAAAACTTTGAAAGAAAACAAAGATGGAGCTGTTCGTCGCTACACTGACCGTGCATTTGGCAAAAAAGTACGTGAGTTTTTGTAAGCAAACGTAACAGTAGAAAAAGTATCAGTTAATGTTGAAGATTTCAACAAAGTTGCTGAGGCGGTTTACGCATAAATTTAATTTTGAATGTTTCAATGATAGAATGAATATTTTCACTCTCTCTGTCATTTGAGGATAAATAAAAAATCCCCCTTGAGTTTTCTCTTGGGGGATTTTTTATTATATGGTGTTTACGGAAGGCTTCGCTCAAAGCGAGTGTCGCCCAGCGAAGCCTTCCGTTTTGGATAATTTTAAATCAAAACATTTCCCGTCATTTCTTTTGGAATTTCTACGCCCATTAATGTCAGAATCGTGGGGGCAATATCGCCGAGTTTACCATCTTTCACCTCGAAACGGTCGGTTTTGTCAACGATAATGCACGGCACAAGATTTAGTGAGTGCTGCGTATTTGGCGATTTGTCATCATTAATCATATAATCGGCATTACCGTGGTCGGCAATTACGATAAATGTATAACCATTTTTCAAACCAGTTTCTACGACTTGTTCGAGACATTTATCAACTGCCTCAACAGCCTCAACAACAGCCGAGAAAACGCCTGTATGACCAACCATATCGGGATTGGCAAAGTTTAAGCAAACAAAGTCAACTTCACCTTTTTCGAGTTCTGGAATAATTGCATTATCAATATCAAAAGCAGCCATTTGTGGTTTCAAATCATAAGTAGCCACATCCTTTGGTGATGGACACATCAAACGGCTTTCGCCCTCGAATGGTTGTTCGTGTCCGCCCGAGAAGAAAAACGTTACGTGAGGATATTTTTCGGTTTCGGCAATACGAATTTGTTTTTTCTTCGCTCGTTCTAAAACTTCACCCAAAGTATTATTTAGATTGTCTTTTTCGTAGATAACCTTGATATTTTTATACGTTTCATCATACATTGTCATGGTTATGTAGTAGAGATTCAAAGCTTTCATGCCAAAATCTGGGAAGTCTTTTTGGGTAAGCACTTCCGTAATTTCACGACCACGGTCGGTACGGAAATTGAAGCACATCACAACGTCACCCTCTTCGATTACGGCAACTGGCTTCTCGTCTTCAACGATTACGATTGGCTTCAAAAACTCGTCAGTGATGCCTTCGTCATAAAAATCTTGAATGACTTGTGGCAATTCCTCAATCTGAATTTTTACTTCTAAGCCTTCTACGTTTTCGTCAACCGCCGCAATGCCATTGACCATTGCATCGTAAGTCATTTTTACACGCTCCCAACGCTTATCTCGGTCCATTGCGTAATAACGGCCAGTTACTGAAGCCAATTTTCCGCCTGTTTGCTCAAGTGTTGCTTGTAATTCGGCCAAGAAGCCTTTTCCACTTTTTGGGTCACAGTCACGGCCATCGGTAAACGCATGAACGAAAACATTGGTCAAACCATAATCACCAGCGGCTTTGGCAAGTCCTTTTACGTGGTCAATGTGCGAGTGAACTCCGCCATCAGAAACTAAACCAATGAAGTGAACTTTCTTGCCGTTGGTTTTAGCATATTCAAAAGCATCAACCAACACTTGTTCTTTAGCTAAATGCCCTTCTTCTACGGCAATATTGATTTTTTCTAATTCTTGATAAACTACTCGGCCAGCCCCCAAATTCATGTGACCAACTTCTGAGTTACCCATTTGTCCGTTTGGCAAACCTACGGCACGGCCGCAAGCTTCGAGCGTACTATTTGGGTATTCGCTCATGAGTTTTCTGAAATATGGTACATTGGCGGCTTCGATTGCCGAACGCCACTCTTCTCCTTTTTTAGGAATTCCCCATCCATCGAGGATGATTAATGCTACTTTTTTGTTCATAAGTCTTTGGTTATTTTTCAAAATTCTTTGCTAATTCCTTAATTTTCTTTTCAGAAATATTATTTATTTCACTCTTATCGTAGATATAAACTAAATAAACTGTTTCTTCTATGACTAACAAGTAATCAATCTTGCTCCACCGCTTTTACCTTGATTTTTTGAAGATATTGCCAAACGTAACTTGTAGAGATTTTTACCGATTGGAGTCCCTAAAGTGGGATTTTCTCGAAGAATTGTAATAAGATTAGTAATATCAAACCCTAACGACTTGTATTTTTTAGAGAGTCGTTTTAGTTCTTTTTCAAAATCAGTTAAAGCTTTTATTTTATAACTCATTGAGTATATCTTCGATAGGACGGGCTTCTACTTTTCCTTCTTTTACTTGTTTCATTGTTTTAAGGGCATTTCTAAAACCTGTTACAACTTGATTTTCAGAAACTTCTTTCTCAACCTTTACCTTCATATTCATAGCCTTTGCAACAACCATAAATGCTTTTTTTGTTGGTCATTTATTTGTTCAATAATCAGCCTCCTATTTTTGATGGTTTAATTCTCCAAATTTACTCATTTTTTTTTTCAATTCGGCTAAAACTTTCTTTCCTCTGCTGTTTATTCCTGCCGAACCGTTTTGGTTTCTTGATGAAAGTTCATTATTCCTCAGTTTGCACAATTTGATGTTTTTCAATCAAATAATCGAGCAAAGTCTCGTTGCTTCGCCACACGATTTGATACACATCTTCAAAAAATGGCTCGGATTCGTAGTACGGGTCTGGCACTTCTGATATGCCACGAGTTTCGGGGTCGTGGTCACGGAGCAAAAAAAGCTTATCAGCCGATGGCGTTTTGTGCTTGGTTTTGTAATAAAAATCATTCACATCTTTGAAATTAGCTTCGTCCATAACCACGATGTGGTCGAAAGCATCTAAATCGGCAACTGAAAGTTTACGGCCACGATGGGTAAGTTTAATTCCATGCTTTTCGGCACTTTTCATGGTACGTTGGTCGGGTAATTGTCCGATATGATAACCCGCAGTTCCTGCCGAATCGCAAGAAATTTGGTCTTGCAAGCCACGCTTTTTTACTAATTCTCGAAAAGTTCCTTCGGCTATCGGGGAGCGACAAATATTGCCGAGGCAAACAAAAAGGATGTTTATCATAGATTTTGAAGTTAGTTTAAAAAGTATATATGGATTCTATCATTTGATTTAGTGCATTTTCCAGTCTTGTGTTATAGATACCATTATCTTTTATACTATTTATGATTTCTTCGATAATAGAATCTACCTCCTTTTTTTGTCCGTTTGAAGGATATACAAATGGGATTTTTTTTATATAATTTGCTGGATTATTAGCAGAAGGGTTTATTGTTCTTATGAGTTTATTACAAGTCGGTGAATTAAAAAATGCTAAGAGATAATAAGTCAAATCTTTATCTTTTGGAAAAACTCCAACAATAGATTGGTCAAATAATTTATTTTCAATCAACGAAGCGGTAATACTCGACGAACTAATCATGGGAACACCGATTCCAAATTTAAAGTAATATTGCGGGTTCTGAAATCGTGCTTTTTTATCTTTTTTGTAATGATTAACGGCACTTTTACTCCAATTCATAAACCATCCTTCTGATTTTAGGTATTTTGTATTACCACCTTTAACAATGGGCAAAAAATATTTTTCTCCTTCTATTCCATCAAGAATATTTGTTGCACTCGAATATTCTCTGTTTACAACATTATTATCTACTAAATTATAATTTTTGCCATTTTTCAAGTCATGGCTACTAACTTGCAAAAACTTCTTATCATTGCCTGAATAAAAACCAGTTACACAATTTGCAATATCTCCAATTTTCAACGCTGAGTTATTGATAGCATCTTTGATTTTCGAATTACTGGCTATCAAAAAAGCACTGTCAGGATTGGTGAATATTTCTTTTTGACTAAAAGAAAAGACTTTAAGTTCAGTTTCACGAACCTCAGCCAGTTGTTCCACATTTGAAAAAGAACTTAGAATTTTAAACTCATTATTTAAACATTCATTCTTATTATCTGATTTTTGAAGTATAATTATTGATAAATTGGCATAACCAAAATTTACACCTGGAAAAAATGAAGAAGGAAATAAAGCTAATTCGACTATTTTTGTTTTTGTCAATATATGTTCTCGAATTGCCCTGTGAGTATGTAGGTTCAGAAAAGTATCAGGAATTATAAAAGACATTAGTCCTCCATCTTTTAGTAATTCTATGCAACGAAACAGGAATAATGTGTAGGTTTCTTTGATATAGAAGTCCGAATAAATCTTTTTCAAAATCGCTCTTTTACTCAAATCTTGCCAAGCACCATAAGGCGGGTTAGCAATTATTTTATCATAAACTCCACCAAAACATGAGTTAAAAATCAAATCATTGTCTAACAAAGTATCACACTGGCGAATGTTGATATTTGAATAGTGGGTAAACTTGCTTACAAGTGTCTGATAAGCATCTTCATTTAATTCACAAATATCAATATTAGCAAATTCGTTTTCGGCTAAGATAGCTTCAACAAAAACACCATCTCCACCGCAAGGTTCAAATATCTTATCATTTGATTTTAATAGTAATTTACTTACCATATAATCAATTATTGGCGTTGATTTCGTATAAAATGCTTGGTATTTTTTTGATTCTTGTATCGTTACCATATTAAATATTGCAGTAATTTCTGCTCTTCAAAGTGAACAATTGTTTCAGGTTTGAAGTCATTTTTCCAATCCATGTTTTTGTCTATCCAATTTTTTAAGTCATATCCTGAATACTCTTTTATTTTTTGATATGCCTCATTACCGCAATAAGCATCCCAAATCTTAGAATTTTTCAATGTATTGAAATAACTATTATTTTCCTCTGCTCGAACAAATAATAAGCACTTGAAATCTTCTGAAAGGTTTTTATAAATGCTCGCCACTAACAATAAACGATTAGTGTTACCCTTCTCATTTGAACCAAATCCACTTTTAAAATCAACCACGTACTTCTGTCTATTGGAAACAAAATGCAAATCAAGTTCTAATTGAATTTCACCAGAAGTGACCAAACTCCAAACTTTATCATAATATTTTTTTAATTCTTCCTTTTCTTCAAAAATGATAGTTAGCCCATCAATAAAGGTCGTAATTTCATTTGTAAGTTCTTTTTTTACCTCAGAAAATAGCGGTGGAATAAAAAGAGAAACATCATTTACTGGATAATAAAAACATAGTTTACAGAAGGGGTCCCAAAGTTCGCCAACTCTCCTTGAAAAATCCATGTACTCATAAGGTCTGACGGAGTTTCTACTTTCAATCATCACTACTATATTGCAATAAGTAACCATCAATAAACACTCTAATTTTTCGTAATGTGTCCATTGTTCTCTTTCTGCTTGCTGAAGAATAGTGGTTATCAACTTTGACCTTGTTTCATTCAAACATTCATTAATAGCTCTTGCTCTTTTGTCAGATTGAGTTTCGGAATATTTTTCCTTAATTCCAAAAAGAAATTCACTGGCTCTATCTCTAAAATATGCAATTAATTCTACCTTGTTATTCTTTAATGTTTTATCTATATTCATCACTTTAAAAGCTAATTCTAGTATAAAACCCTTCTTTTTCTGACAAAATTACTTAAAATCAACGATTTCCCATTAGACGTTATATATGATGATAAAAATTAGATTTATCATAGATTTAATCAACTGATTATCAAACATTTATATTAAACTTTCACATATTCTACTAAAGCATTCAAAAGTATAATTTTAAAAAATAACTGGTGCAAAATCAATGTACCTTCTCGCCGCCAACATAAGTATTCAAAACCTTCACATTTCTGAGTTTTTCTTTGGGTGCAAGCATCAAATCATCTTCTAAAATCACAAAATCGGCCATTTTTCCTGTTTCTATGCTGCCACGCTCTTTTTCTTCAAAATTGGCGTAAGCACTCCAAATTGTCATGGCTTTTAGTGCTTGCTCACGAGTAAGTGCATTTTCCATTTGATAACCTCCTTCGGGGAAATTCTTGGCATCTTGGCGAGCGACTGCCGAATGAAAACCGTACAAAGGATTCACAAACTCAACTGGAAAATCGCTACCATTGGCCAAAAAACCATTTTGTTTCAATAAATCTTGAAAAGCATAAGCTGTTTTTACACGCACATCGCCCAGACGCTCGTCGGCCCAATACATATCCGATGTGCCGTGCGTAGCCTGAATTGAAGGAATGATTGAATATTTGCCAAACTTCGGAACATCCTGTTTATCAACCACTTGTGCGTGTTCGATTCTCCAACGACGGTCGTTTTTAGTTTTTAGTAATTTTCCATAAATATCCAAAATCAAACGATTGGCCGAATCACCGATACAGTGTGTATTTGCCTGAAAACCAGAATTGTAGATTTGGGTAAGGCTACGTTCTAACTCAGCCGCACTCAATAACAAAAAACCAGTTTTTGATGGTTCGTCGCTGTATGGTTTTAGCAAACACGCCCCACGTGAACCCAAAGCTCCGTCGGCATATAATTTAAACGAACGCACATTTAAGCGGTCGGTTTTGTAAATTCCTTTTTTGATAAAATAATCAAGATTCCTGATTCCGAGCGAAACCATCACATAATTACGAATTTTCAACGAACCTTCTTTGTTCATTTTATCAATCAAATCAATATCGTCTTGATTAAGTCCAGCGTCTGAAACAGTGGTAAGTCCGAGTTTGAAACACTCTTTTTGAGCAGCCAGAAGCATTTTTCGTTTGTCAACTTCTGTGGCTTGCGGAATAACTCTTCGCACTAAACCCATGGCATTATCGACCAAAACTCCAGTTAATTGTCCATCCATTACTTCCACATCACCGCCATTTACTTTACTTGCGGGCGAAATTTTTGCCAATTCAATTGCTTTTGAATTAACCACCGCCGCATGACCATCAATGCGAGTCAAAAAAACAGGTTTATTCGGAAAAGCCTTGTCGAGTAATTCTTTGGTCGGAAAAACTTTTACATCCCAATCGTTTTGGTCCCAGCCTCGACCAATCAGCCATCTATCGCCTTTGTGCTGAGCTTCAAATTTTTGTAGGCGTTCGATGATTTCGCCATACGATTTTGTATCAACCAAATCGCACTGACTGAGCATTTGTCCAAGTCCCAAAAAGTGACTGTGTGGGTCATATAAACCTGGAAAAACAGATTTTCCTTTGGCATCAATTTTTTGTTTGGCGGTATATTTAGCCAAAATACTTTTGGAAGTACCTGTTTCAAGAAATTTACCGCCTTTGATGGCAAATGCTTCGGCTTTTGCAAATTGATTATCAACGGTATAAACCACCGCATTATGAACAATGAGGTCGGCCGATTTCTTTTGTGCAAAAAGATTAAATGTTGCGAACGATAGACAACTTAAAAGGAGATTTTTGAAAATAATTTTCATAGGGTAGTTTTATAGTTTGTTTGATACAAACATACAAAAAAGCGAAGTAATCTGATGTTTACTTCGCTTTTTTGGTAAGAAATTATTCTGTTTGAAGACTGTTTATTGAAAACTGCCTACTGAAAATTATTTAATATTCGCTTTATCAAGTGCTTCTTGGAAAATTCGAGCATTATTGGTGTGTTCTTGAAAAGTTTCGGCAAAATTATGATAGCCCGAAAAATCTTCTTTTGCACAGAAATACACGTATTTATGGCGTTCGTAGTTCAAAACGGCATTCAAAGCCACTGGCTCAGGCAATGCAATTGGGCCAGGCGGTAAACCTGTATTTTTGTAAGTATTATACGGTGAATTGACCGCTAAATGTTTGTATAGAATACGACGTAAAGAAAAATCACCAACGGCAAACTTTACGGTCGGGTCAGCTTGCAAAGGCATATTTGATGATAAACGATTGATGTACGCACCTGCCACTCTCGGCATTTCGTCAGCTTTATTGGTTTCTGATTGTACGATTGATGCCAAAACTGCCACCTGAATTGGAGTCATATTGATAGATTTTGCTTGAGAAAGGCGTTCGCTTGTCCAATATCTATTGTATTCGTCGTGCATTCTTGCCATAAATTTCTCAGGTGTGGTTGTCCATCTGATAAAATAGGTATTCGGTAAAAACATACACATAATTGTAGTTGTATCGAAACCAAATTTCTGACAAGCCTCTGGATTACGTAGTAAATCGACCAATTCTTCGGTTTTAAACTCAAAACGTCCGCCCATTTTCTTAATCAAATCTGATTTTAGGCGTACATTATTGAAGGTCAGGCGAACTTCGTCTTGCTCACCTCGACGCAATTTTCCGATTACTACACGGTTGCCCGAATTCGGTTTAATGATGTAGCGTCCTGCTCTTACTTTTTCAGGATAATCCATGAATTTTGAGAGAAATTGGAAAGAAATTTCGTCATGAATTACTTTGTGCTTATGCAATGAATCAATCACATTTTTGTAAGTTCCGCCACTTGGAATATACAAAACGAAGTCTTTTTTGCCTTCAACGTTCAGATTAGCACTATTGGCGACTTGCCAAAAATAAAACGATAAAGTAGCCGCAACGGTGGTAGAAACAACCAATGCGTAGGCAATGAATTTTCTGTTTTTTAACATAGAATTTTATTTTAGCTTTTCAATAATTTGCTCCAGTTTTATTTTTTCCTGCTCGCCCAAAGTCATATTTTTGAATGTCAATTCGCCTGTCTGCATTTCTTCCGAACCGACAACGATTACAAACGGAATATTCTTGCGGTTGGCATAATCAAACTGCTTTTTGATTTTGCCCGATTCAGGATAAATTTCGGCATTAATGCCAGCATCACGCAATTTTTTTAGGATTGGTAAAGAATATTTCTCTGCTTCAGCATCAAAATTTGTTAGTAAAACTTTGGTCGTAACAGATTGATTTTCAACGAATAAACCCAACTCTTCCATGACATCAAAGATACGGTCAACGCCCAACGAAATACCTACGCCCGAAAGTCCAGGCATTCCGAAAGTTCCAGTTAGATTATCATAACGACCGCCGCCCGAAATACTTCCAATCTGCACACCGTTGGCTTTTACTTCAAAAAT
>JBKBSS010000011.1:0-15249 GCA_046291385.1 Emticicia sp.
CTGTCGTTGAACCTGACGAAAACGATGATAATTATCATCCGCTCAAACAAAACCTCGAAGACTTAAAAGCCATGCGTTTGCCAGATGGTAAACCATTGAATATCATCGAATTACCAATGCCCGATGCTGTTTATGATAGTGGCGTAAGATTGCCCGCATCGTATGCTAATTTCTTGATAACCAATGGTTCAATCATTGTTCCTATTTATCGTTGTGACAAAGATTCAGTTGCTTTAGAAATTATTCAAGGATGTTTCCCGAATCATAAAATTGTAGGCATTGATGCCACCGAAATCATTTGGGGACTCGGAAGTTTTCATTGTCTTTCGCAACAAGAACCAATCATCTAATGTGGGGCGAACGTCTCGTTCGCCGTTATAAAAAGTGTGGCACACCTGTTTATCGCTGTCAAAAAGGTGTGCCACACTTGATTCGTCATTCGATTAATTCTTAAATATTTATGCCAAATTACCATCAAAAAACCTTCAAATCAGTCTCCAATACCGATAACGGAGAAGTTGGAGAACAAACATTTTTTCATTACCAACAGCAAGGCAATGTAGTGTGGGCTGAATATAGCGGAGGTGCAATTGTAAAAGGTTTTTTGGTGGCAAAAGTTATCGAAAATGATGCCTTAGATATGCGTTATGAACACATTAATTCGGCGGGAGAAATAATGACAGGTTTGTGTCTTTCAACGCCCGAAGTTTTGCCCGATGGACGAATCCGATTATACGAAAAATGGCAGTGGACAAGCGGTGATTTATCATCGGGCGAATCAATAATTGAAGAAATTATTCAATAAAATTTCGTAAAAAGCAGAAATTTCGCTTAATTTTGACTTTTAACAAACCTATCAATGTCCCAACGTCGTTTTGGTAGGGTTTCTCTTACTCAACAAAATCAATATTCATCACAATAATTTTTAACGTTTACAGTTGTTTATTGAAGATGATTCTTTTATGCTTTTATGAAGAAATACAATACATATATATATGCAGCCTTAGTTTTTATTCAGTTAGCTTGCCAAGTAACAAAAAAGCCTTTACCAAAAACTAATCAGCAAACCAGCACAAAATCCACTGAAGATGTTTTTTCGTTATCGACAGCATCAACCCCAGCAGTCAGGAAACAACCAGTTGTAGAAGCAAAACCTGAGCCAGTAGCCATTACGGTAGGCACAAGCGAATTAAAAACCGCTGACCTGAAAGCCGCTTTTGAAAACCAAATTTCAGAAGATACCCTTTCGCCCGATGCATTTTTGGAACAGGCAATCAACGACCAACGCATCATTGCTGATGCCCAAAAGAGAGGCTACGATAAAATCGAGGCTTTCAAAGAAGAAATAGAAGGATACCGTAGTATGTTGGCCGAGTCGTATTTGACCGATAGTACAACAATCAAGTATTTACTGAACGAAACTTATTCGTGGCTGAAAGAAGAAGTACATGCCGCTCATATCATGTATCAACTGTCAGAGTTTGCCGAGCCTTCTGATACACTTGCTATTTATAACAAACTCATAGATATTCGTAATAAAGCACTGGCGGGTGAAGATTTTGCCGCTTTGGCTCAACAATTTTCTCAAGATAAAAAATCGAATAGTATTGGCGGAGATTTAGGTTGGTTTAGAGCCATGCGTTTCCTGTATCCACTCGAAAAAGCTGCTTATACAACGCCAATCGGAAAGGTTTCGATTCCAGTACGTACAAAAGGGGGTTTTCACCTCGTAAAAGTAATCGAACGCCGCCCGTATAGTGGAAGCGTTTTGGTGCAGCATATTTTAAAATCTGTTCCTCCGAATGCTCCCGAATCAGAAAACCTAAAAGCAAAAGCTACGCTTGATTCACTTTATAATTTAATCAAGAAAGGAGAAGCTTTTGAAGATATTTGTCGCCGATATTCGGATGATACAAAATACAAAAACTTTGGCGGATATTTACCCGCATTTGCCATTGGTAGTCGAGAGGAAGTATCTTTCGAGCAAGCCGCATTTGCTTTGCAAGAAGGCGAAGTTTCAAAACCAGTTCGCACAACTGCGGGTTGGCATCTGATTAAACTTTCAAAGAAAATTCCGTTAGAATCGTTTGAAGAGATTTCTGTAAAACTTAAAGATAAAATTATTACAGATTCAAGAGGTGATGTTGTGCGTGAAAACACCACCAACAAACTTAAAAAACAAATGAAGTTTGTTGAAGATGAAGAAGTTATAAAAAAGGCATTTGCCGCTGCCGACACTAACATTCTGATAAAAAAATGGAATTATGCCATCAATGATGAATTAGTTGGTAAAACCATTTTCAGCATTGGTAAGAAAGCATATCCAACGAAAGCGTTTTTTGATTACGCCGTTGACCGCCAAACTTTCGAGCGAATTCCTGCGGGTTACACGCCTACGATGGTTATGCGTAGTTTTTATAAAAGATTTGTAGAAAGTACCGTAAAATCTTATGCCGAAGCCAACCTCGAAGAACTAAATCCAGCGTTTAAGGTGTTGATGAATGAGTATAGTACGAGTTTGTTGAAAATGGAGTTGCTCAATGATTTGGTTTATGAAAAATCAACTTCGGATACAACAGGGCAACGTCTTTTCTACGAAAAAAATAAAGAAAAATATCAAATGCCAGAAAGAGTTCTGGCAACAGTAATTGCCTCGAAAGATGCAAAAACAGTTTATCAAGTAAAACAAATTCTGGAGAAAGGAAAGCCATATAATCTAAAACGTTTATATCGCACACCTTTATATTTCATCAAAAATCTGAGCGAACTTACAGCCGAGCATAAAAGAATTTTGGTAAACATTCTCGATATTATGCGTAAGAATAAAGGCTATGTTGTAGAAATCGGCGGTTACGCTGACCAACATGAGATAGATAATGTTTCGGTCGAACGTTTGGAAAAAGCTAAAACATATTTAGTAGCCAATGGTCTTTCGGTTGAGCGAATCATAGAAAATGATTATGCCAAAACCAAACCAGCCGATAAATTTGATTGGGCAAAAAACCAACGAGTTGCATTTGCGTTTTATAGTAATAGCAAAAAAGATGTCGAAAAAGTTTTCAATACCAAAGACCCAAACAACGTTGCGATAGAAGAGGGCTACTTTAAAAAGGGAGATAACAAATTTGTTGATATAGCGAAGTGGGAAGTTGGCAAACAATCAGTGGCGAAGGAAGGACAATTTGCTGATGTAATCATTGAGCAAGTAGAGCCAGCAAGATATAAAACACTCAGAGAATGTCGAGGACAAGTATTGGCCGAATACCAAAAATACCTTGAAGCTAATTTTAAAGCTGATTTAAAAAATAAATATCCTGTTAAATTGAATAGTGAAGAAATTCAGAAAGCAATTGGCATAAAAAAATAATACAATTGATAGAGACGCATCGCAATGCGTCTCTGTTGGGTTATAAATCGTTGACTATCAAAGTATCCAAATAAATAAAATGTTAAAGAAATTATTCCTATTGATTTGCCTTCCGATGTTGGCATTGGCACAAGAAGCCCCCATCAACATTGACCGCATTGTGGCAAAAGTTGACAACTACATTATTCTCCGCTCCGAAGTTGAGCAGCTATATCTTAGAGGTGTGCAGCAACAACAACCAGTAACCAAATGTCAAGCCTTAGAAAGCATGGTTGTAAACAAATTGTTGGTTGCCAAAGCCGAAATTGACTCAGTTTATGTAGAAGAAAAACAAGTTGACGACCAATTAACGGCTCGTATGCAACAAATGGTTCAGTTATATGGTAATGAGAAAAACATCGTTGAACAATTTGGTAAATCTATCGAAACGCTTAAAAGTGAAGTTCGCTCGCAAGTAAAAGAGCAACTGACGTCTGAAAGAATGCGAGGGAAAATCACCGAAAATATCAAGATTACACCAAACGAAGTAAAGTTTTTTTTCAATCGTATTCCGAAAGATAGTCTTCCCGAAATTCCTACCGAAGTTGAGCTGGCTCATATTGTTCGCTTGGCGAAAGTAACAAAAGCACAGAAACAAGAGTTATCAGAAAGATTGCTTGATTACAAACGTAGAGTTTTGGCAGGTGAAAAATTTGAAGACTTAGCTAAAGAATATTCAGAAGACCCAGGTTCTCGTCAATATGGTGGTGATTTAAGCTGGTCTAAACGTGGAGCAATGGTTCCGCAATTCGAGGCGGCGGCCATGAGACTGAAACCTAATGAAATGTCAGATGTAGTAGAGTCTGATTTTGGTTTACACTTGATTCAAACCCTCGAACTTCGTGGACAAGAATTTCATGCACGTCATATTTTATTACGCCCTGACTATAATCGCTTGGATGTAACCGATGCCACGCATTTTTTGGATAGTATTCGTACCGAAATTGTGAAAGATAGTATCAAATTTGAGAAGGCTGCCAAAGACTTTTCTGATGACAAACAAACCCAAGATGGTGGTGGAATTTTGATGGACCCACAGACTGGTGCGAACAAAATGCCATTGGATGAATCAATGGAACCAACGCTCTATTTTATGGTTGATAGCATGAAAGTTGGCACGATTACTGCACCTTTGCCGTATAGAAGCGAGGACGGAAAAACGGGTGTCAGAATCATTTATTACAAGGCAAAACACGCCCCTCACAAGGTAAGTTTAAACGATGATTTCGAGAAACTCAAAGACTTTGCGATGATGGAAAAACGCAATGTGGAGATAGAAAAATGGTTCAAAAAAGCAACTGCCGATGTTTACATCAAAATTGACCCAGAGTTTGAAGCGTGCAATATTTTCGGTAAAGACCGCATAAGTGGGGGAGTAGAGTATTAATTACGATTTACGAATGGAAGATTATTCAATTACTAAATTCCATATCTCATATATCATAACTCATATCTAAAAATAGATGAGCAAAGTTACATTTACTTCGGACGTAGAAGCAGCAGATGCCCTGAAAGTGGCATTTAATCAATTACAAAAAGAAATCGGACAGGTAATTGTCGGACAAGACGAAACTGTTCGTTTGCTCCTCACGGCTATTTTCTGTCAAGGTCACTGTTTATTGGTTGGTGTACCAGGATTGGCAAAAACCTTGTTGATTCAGACAATGGCTTCGGCACTTGATTTGGATTTCAATCGTATTCAGTTTACGCCTGATTTAATGCCGTCTGATATTTTGGGTTCGGAAACCCTTGATAATGAGCGTAATTTTCGATTTATCAAAGGCCCTGTATTTGCGAATATCGTTTTGGCCGATGAGATTAACCGTACACCTCCAAAAACGCAATCGGCTTTGCTTGAAGCCATGCAAGAGTTTGCCGTAACAGTTGGCGGAACAAAACACAGCATCGGTCGTCCATTTTTTGTATTGGCCACTCAAAACCCAATCGAACAAGAAGGAACGTATCCATTGCCCGAAGCACAGCTCGACCGTTTTATGTTTATGGTAACGCTCGATTATCCTTCGTACAAACAAGAACTCGACATCGTAAAAAATACAACGTCTGACCGTAAGACCACTGTTAATAAAGTACTTACGGGTGAAGAAATTCTTTACTTCCAGCATTTGGTTCGTCGTGTTCCAGTGCCAGATAATGTAGTAGAATACGCAGTAAGTTTGGTACACAAAACACGTCCAAATTCTGAAATGTCTTCGGTTGAAACCAACAAATATTTAGAATGGGGTGCAGGCCCAAGGGCCTCACAAAACTTGATTTTGGGTGCGAAATGCAATGCCCTCATCAATGGCAAATACTCGCCTGATATTGAAGATGTGAAAGCCGTAGCGGTATCGGTGCTTCGCCATCGTTTAGTAAGAAACTTCAAGGCTGAGGCAGAAAACGTTTCGGTAGAAGAAATTATCAAGAAAATGTTATAAGGTTTAACGCACAAAAAAAGCTCAATGATGCAAGTCGTTGAGCTTTTTTTGTGCGTTAAAATATTCTATTCCTCATTCATCAAAGTCTCATAAACCAGCATCAAAATACCGTCTTTCAGACCCAAATCAGGCACTATGATTTCGGTCGCACCAGCCCATTTCATTACTGAAATATAAATGTCAGATGCAGGAACAATCACGTCGGCACGGTCGGGGTTGAGTTGGAGTTTATTGATACGCTCTTCTAACGTGTATTTTTCAATAAAACTTCGCATTTTCTCTACGTCCTTTAAGCTGGCTTTATTGTCTCTTTTATTTTCAATCATATTGAAAAGCTTCGAGATATTTCCACCTGTTCCTACCGCCATCACATTTTCGTGGCTTGGAACGTTGGCTTTTACCCATGCTTGCATTTTCTTCCAGACATCGGGTGCTTCTTGATGTTCGAGCAGACGCACCGAACCAATTTTGAATGATTTTGCCGCAATTTTCTCTCGTCCTTTATAAATATTGAGTTCGGTACTTCCGCCACCGACATCAATATGAAGGTAAGTTTTATCATCTTCGAGGGCAATCACGATTACATTATTGATTAACTCAGCTTCTTGCTCGCCCTCAATCAAATGGATTTCCATGCCCAGTTCGTTCTTGATGCGTTCTACAATGTTTGCACCGTTTTCGGCTTCACGCATGGCACTTGTAGCACAAATCATGTAGGCATCTACTTCGTGGAGTTCCATTAAAAGCTGATAAGCCTGCAATAGTTTTTTGATACGAGCCTCGCTGGCGTGCGAAATTCTTCCACCATTAAATACATCCATGCCCAAACGAAGAGCAAAACGCACATATTCAACCTTTTTGAAGCTAATTTTATTTTTGTTGGTCAATACCGACGAAATCTGCATTCGGGCGGCATTTGAACCAATATCTATTGCGGCAATTTTCATAAAGACAAACCCCCCAAGCGAAACGTCGCACCGTCTTTAAAGGGGAGTGATTATTTTTAGTGAGAAAGTATTTTTTACAAAAGTAGTCATTTCATTTTAAAATAAACTGATAAATAAAAAAGGTAAGTAAGTAGGGGGGGCGAATTGCGAGGTACGATTTGAGAATTTTAAAGCACTGAATATCAGTGGTTTATAAAATACATGTGGCTCAAAACAAAAGATTATTCCAATTTAAGTTTCTTAAAATAAGCCATTAGAGATATTCTTAGAAAATTTGGTACTGAATATCGCATCAAGTTTACTGTGAATTATTGACGATTATTTTTGTCTCATTAAGTAGAGAGACAAAAATAATCGTCAACTTGATTTTTTATAAAATATTGATAATCAGTATTTTATGATTCGCAATTCGTTTCTCTGCTTAGTTGAGATTATTTAATCGACGGCAGCGGTCGACCGTAATTTTCTATAATAATCTGTATTTTAGATTACCCTGGACTATTGACCGTGGACTATTTACATTTTATCGTATCGTTGAGAAATCAGTTGGGGTCATGTAAATCGACTCAATTTTTTCTACGATTTTACCGTTTTTTTCTGACTCATCACGCACTTTTATCCATTTCGTATCTTTTCTGAAAGTATCAAACGAAGCTTTTCCTGCTGCTTCGTTTTTGTGGGCTAAGATATAAACCAATCTTGCTTGCGTACCTTCTTTTTCGATACTTTTCCAATATGCAACGTTTTCCATACCGTGTTTCTTGAAAAGCTTCGTAGTATAATTTCTGAAACGAGCCAACACATTATCAATATTATTCGGCGTACCTGTATAAATTCTTAGCTCAAATGTACGCTCTGGATTTTTCACTTTCCCTTTGATTTTTGGTGAAAAGTCGGTCGCATTCATAAAAATTGACTCAACTTTTGCTACAATCTTACCATCTCTCTGCGACTCTTCGCTCACTTTTTTCCATTCTGGGTCAGCACCAAAAGCTTTCCACGAAGCATCACGGGCTTCTTTGCTTGGGTAAGCCAAAACATAATACAAGGCATTTTTATCGTTTTGAACAGGTACCCAGTAGCCGATGTTTGTCATGCCGTGTTTTTCAAAAATTTTGGTAGTATGGTCTCTGAAACGAGCCAATAAATTGGGGAGTCTGCCTGCTTCGCAATAATAAATACGCATTTCAAAATAGCGGTTATCTTGCTTTTGTGCAAAAACTAAATTGCCGACACTCATAAGAGCAACCAATAGAAATAATTTTTTCATTGTTTTTAATTGAAGGGTTGAATTTTATTTACTGACTAATTACAGAACTCGATGATTTTTAAGGGTAAAAAAGCCGAATTTTGTGGTGAAAAGCACACGAAATTCAACAGTATCGGCGGTCTGTAATTGGGTATGATAACCATACATGTTGGCAAAATTAAGGAAACCCTTTGGTAAAATAGTAATTGAGAAGGGTTTATCTCATAATTTTTTAGTGGATTGTTTAAGGTGAAGCTTTATTATGGATTTTATGTTTGTATTATTCATCGGAAAAATGATATTTTCGGTAGTCAAAACTAATGTTCTAACAGTTTAGTTTTGACTGTAAATAAAAACTCTTTTTTGAGACGTCGAATAATATCTCAGTATTGTGAGAATCCTGCTCTTAAAGCGTCCAAAACTACAGATAATCTCGAAATGCCTGTATTCTAATTTGTTCTCTGTAATTTTGCCGTGCAAATTTTATTTCGTCAAGCTCGAAAATCATTGCCCGAAAACGGAAATCTTACTACTCAAATTGCCATGAATATTCTTTTGGTCGAACACGATGAGAATCATGCAAAGCTACTAACGCAAGTTTTGGCTGAGTATTTTCCTGTGTCCAGCATTGATTTTTGCCAAACGAACGAGGAGGTAAGAACAGCACTCAATGCAGGCGTTTTGTATGATTTGGCTTTGTGCGAAGTAGAATTAAGAGATGGGTTGATTTTTGAAATATTCCAAGAATCAATGCCGAGTTTTCCTGTCGTATTGATGTCGGCTTATGACAAATATTGGTCGCAGGCAATGGCCTATAATGCCATTGATTACCTCAGAAAACCAATTGGTAAGGAAGAAGTAAATCGGGTTTTGGAGAAGTATGAAACATTGAAATTGCATTTTTTGAAGCGTTTTTCGGCCGAAAATGATTCAAGAATAATAAAATCTGCTTTTCAGAAAGACCGCCTGATTGCTAAGAAAGGTACAAACTATTATGTGGTAGCAACCAAAGAAATTGCATTTATTTATACTGAATCAAGAATTGTATTTTTGATAGACCGAACGGGCGAACGCTACACCGTAGAACGCAGCCTAAGCGAACTCGAAATTGAGTTGCCGAGTCGAGATTTTTTTCGGGTAAATCGCAAATTTATTGTCAATATTGGTGCCATTCTGAGTTTTAAACCTTCTTTCAAGGGCAAAATTGCCCTCGAACTCCTGCACCTCGCCAAAGCCGAAGTAAGTATTAGCCAAGAAAACGCCGCCCAGTTTAAGAAATGGATTGAGGAGTAAATTAGTCAATAGTCCACAGATAACGGTCGATAGTTTTTGTATCGACTGTGGACTGAAAAATTTAAAGCAAAGAAAAATGAAAAAAACGATTACAATTTTTAGCCGTATTTTAGTTGCATTGCTATCATTTCGAGCCTCTGCTCAGCTTGATAGTGTTCAGAATCTCAACGAAGTTGTGGTTTCGGCTTCTCGTATTGAAGAAAGTATTTTTAAAGCCCCAGTTTCAGTCACGAAGATTTCGGCTTTGCAGCTTCAAAACTCTCCGAGTGTGGAATTAATTTCATCTTTGGCTCGCTACAAGGGTATTGATGTGAGTCAGTCGAGTTTGTTCGTAACGAGCCTAAGCACACGAGGTTTTAATAGTGCAAAAGCCGAGCGTTTGCTGCAACTGGCTGATAATGTGGAGTTTATGTCGCCAACTTCGTCGCTTTACGGTGGAAATTGGATGGGAACACCCGAATTGGATATTGATAATATCGAAATTATTTACGGTGCAAATTCGGCACTTTATGGTTCGGGTGCATTAAACGGCGTTATTTTGATGAACTCAAAAGACCCATTCAAGCACCAAGGCGTTACGGTCTCGGTGCGGGGCGGTTCACGTCTTTTGTTTGATACTCAACTGCGTTATGCACAGGTTTTTGCCAAGCGTTTTGCGTTTAAGCTCAATGCTAATTTTATTTCGGCTGATGAGTTTTTGGGCGAATCCGATGCCGCCATTAAAGCTATTACCGAAGGAGGTTTGGCTGGCTCTGATGCCACAAATAATGCTTACGGTTCGCCTTTTGGCTGGAATAAACTCAACTATTTTGGGGATATTGGTTCAACGATTACGAACGCCGATTTTACCAAATACAATGATGGAAAACCCTACCGAATTTATATGCCAGGTTTTAAAGAAAGTGAAATTTTGACCGTAAATGATGGTCGTCAGTTTGGTTTTGGTGGAGATTTTAAAGCAGGAAATTTACGTCTGAATCCTTCTTTACATTTCAAAATCAACGAACGCACCAAGGCCGCTTACGAATACCGTAAATCAATCGGAAATGGGATTTTTCAAAGTACGAGCCGCTTTGCTTGGCGAGAAATGCAATATGATTTGCACAAATTCGAGATTAAAAACGACCGTTGGTTTGTGCGTGCCTACTCAATGTATGATTACGGTGGAAAAGCCTATGAAGTCGGTGGCGTAGCCAATGCCCTCCAAAATATGCGATTGGCCGACCCTTCGCTGGGAGCATTCCCGACTGTGGCGGCCAATTATTTTAGTGCATGGAATCAGATTTTTGCCGCTGCTCGTGGCAATGGTTTTTTGGGTGGAAATCTGGCTGGGATTTTTGTGCCTGAGTTAGTCAATTCAGTTGCTCCGTCGGTTTTTAGTTTACCTACGATTCAAGGTGGACAAAGCATTGAAAATGCCGCAAAATTGGCTTTTGATTTAACGCAAAATTTACAAATTAAGCAAGTTCAAGGGGCATCAGTGCCAACAGTTTTTGAGCGTGTGACGCAACAAGTAGCCAATGGCGTGGGCGATTTGAAAGTCAACGGCTCGACCATAAAAGGGGCGGCTTTTACGAATACTGCTCGTAATATTGATTTTTCGGCACAACGTGAGTTTCGTTTAAAAACTACAAATGTGGTAGTTGGTGGAGCATACCGAAAATATATTTTAAAATCGGGCGGAACATTATTCTCGGATGGTATCTATTCGCCACTAAATACTGAACAGAGAAATGAAATAATCAACTGGGAGTCAGGTATTTATGGGCAGATTCAACAAAAATTTTTCGATGAAAAACTAACGCTCGCCGCCGCTGCCAGATTGGATGCTTTCAAAAATTTTGATACGAAATTATCGCCCCGAATTTCGGCTGTTTATGCTTCGGGTAAACATAATTTTAGAGCCAATTATTCGACTGCTTACCGAGCTCCCGCCCAACTCGACCAATATATTTATTTAGATTACGGTAGCATTCTGCTCATCGGCAATACTGACAATGGCTTTAAAGGCTTAAATTCAGCAGGAAATTCTTCGTATGGAGTAAAGAAGCTCGCTCCCGAAAAAATGAATTCGTGGGAAGTTGGTTATAAAGCTTTACTTACCAAAGATTTACAAATTGATTTGAGTTATTATCGTAGCCTTTACAATGGTTTTATCGGAATCGTGCGTTTCCAAGGGCGTGAAGATGGACAAATGCCTGATGGTGATTTTGTGAAGAAAACAGGCGATTGGGCAAAACCAACAACCGACCGTACTCGTGGCAGATTTATTCAGACTTGGGCAAATTTTGATAAACCTGTAACCACGCAAGGGGCATTTGTAAGTTTGGATTATCGCTTAAATAAAAGCGTGAGCTTTTACGGAAACTATACTTGGTCGAAAATATCGGATATTAAAGGTCTGATTGCGGGCTTCAATACGACGAAAAATAAATTTAATTTAGGAGTTAATGGCTTGATAAAGAAAGACTTAACGTACTCAATCAATTATCGTTGGACGGACACTTACACTTATTTTATGCCATTTGATGAGGGTGAAATAAAAGCTTTCGGAACGCTTGATGCACAAGTAAATTACCACGTAAAACCGCTCAAAACAACTTTCAAATTGGGCGGCACGAATCTCACAAATGCCAATGCTATCACGGTTTATGGTTCTGCCCCAATTACCCGAATGGTGTATGTAGGAGCGGTGTTTGATTTGAAGTACTGATAGAATAAAAATGATAAATGATTGTTGAAATTCTGTTATTACGCTCTGATTTCTAAATTGTCCCTTCTGACCACGAGGAACAATTTAGAAAATTGTTCTACAAAGTTGAATCAAAAAAGGTTTTAGATTTTTACTCAATAGGCATTTTATAAACATTGGTTTCTCGTTTATTGAAACCAACTCTCGGATAAAGTTTATTGGCCGCAATTCGGCTTGGGTGCGATGTGAGCATCAATAAATTTACCTGTTTGGTTTTTACAAATTCGATGGCGTGCTGCACCAGTTGTTCGCCAATTCCTTGTCCACGATAAATATCATCGACTACCACATCTTCAATCCATGCTTTTTTGCCAGTTGGGCTATAATACATTCCTACGGTGAGCATTCCCACAATATTTTCTGCCTCATCAAAAGCCAGAAATAAATGACTGTTTTCTGACGCTACCAAAGCCGTAAGTGTCTCAGTAGGAGCGGTATATGGTATATTGACGAGTAAATCAATAAAGTGCTGAACAGCGGTTTGTGTGGCTGGCGTAAGGGTTGTTATTTCTTTGATTATCATGTTTTTAGGTTTTCAAGATGGATACAAGTTTTTAATCGACTTCATCGAAATATCAATCAGCTCATTAAGAACATCAAGACTAATGTCAGTCAGTTTTTTTTCGTAGATAGAGCCTTGATATAAAACGTTTTTTAAGGGGCAAAGTTTTTCGATAAAACACAAATTTTCTTTGATTAGCCAATCAGTCATCTGTAAAATGAAACGCATGAATTATAAAATAATTGATATTTTTCTGCCAAATTTGTATCTAAAACCTAATTTTTCAATTGTGACTTCATCACCCAAACGCCCAACCTATTTCTTAATCGTATTGGTTTTTGCCCAATTTGCAGGTACTACCCTTTGGCTTTCGGGAAATGCAGTATCAACTCAAATCGAAGCAGAGCTGGGTGTAAAATTGGGTGGTTGGCTAACGTCGGCGGTGCAGTTGGGGTTTATTTTGGGTACTTTATTTAATGCTGTTTTTGCCGTGCCTGAACGGGTGCTAAGTTCGAGACTTTTTCTGTTTTCGGCCGTTTTTGGGGCGTTGGCCAACATTAGTATTACATTTTTTCCTTTGGATGTTCCTGCCGTTTTGGTTAGTCGCTTGTTTACGGGGCTTTTTTTGGCAGGAATTTATCCAATCGGAATGAAAATTTCGGCCGATTGGTACGGCAAAGATTTGGGTCGAGCAATGGGCTATTTGGTTGGAGCTTTGGTGTTGGGCAAGTCATTTCCGTATTTACTGAAAGGCATTAGTTTTGAATTACCGTGGAAAGAATTTTTGTTTTTGATAAGTATGGTTTCGCTCATTGGTGGGGTTTTGCTTTGGGTACTTTTACCCGATAAAGCACTTCCTTCTCAACGAAGTAAATTTTCGATAAAAGCGTTATTCTTACTTTTCAAAATGCCACAACTTCGGGCTGCTGCCTTTGGCTATTTCGGTCACATGTGGGAATTATACGCTTTTTGGGCTTTTTTGCCTGTTATTTGGAAGATTTATTTGCATTTTCATCCCGAATATAGTTTCAATATCTCGATTGCTACTTTTATCATTATCGTAGTTGGCTTTCTTGGCTGCTGGCTTGGTGGACTTTTGGCTATCAGAATCGGTAGCGGAAAAGTTGCTTTATTTCAGTTATTTACTTCCCTGATTTGTTGTTTTATTTTGCCTTTTTTGGTAAGTTTTTCACTGCCAATTTTCTGTGCTTTAATGCTCATTTGGGGCGTATCGGTTGTGGGAGATTCTCCGCAATTTTCTACTTTAGTTTCTCGTTTTGCTTTGCCCGAAAGGCGTGGTAGTATCATTACGCTCGTGACCAGTATTGGTTTTGCGATTACCATCGTTTCTATCCAATTGCTGGATTTTCTTTTGGTACAATTTCCTGAAGATTTGAGTGTATTTTGGGTGCTTGCTCTTGGGCCAATTGCTGGTTTATTAGTAAGCTTCAGACGAATATACGGCGAATAAATGTGTTTTTTAGTTCAAAATTTACCATATTTGCATCCACAACCAACAATTTTATTTGAAACGAGTCATTAAATTTCTCCAAAGTATTTACCTCTGGGACACTACCGTGTCGCTGTATCACGTACTCAAAATCCTTTGGCAAAAGGTGATTGTATTTGATATTGACCAACGAGCAGCGGCAGTTTCGTATAGTTTTTTATTGGCCGTCTTTCCTGGAGTTATCTTTTTATTTACGCTTATTCCATACATTCCGATAGAGAATCTCGACCGCCTCATTATGGAGTTTTTGGGAAATGTGATGCCGAAAGGAATTTACGAAAATACATCCAGTACTATCCAAGATATTGTCAGTCGGAAGCGAAGCGATATACTTTCTTTTGGTTTTTTCTTTACGGTTTTTGCTGCAACTAATGGCATGATGTCGCTCATGGGGGCATTTAATATGGCATTGCAAGTTCGTGAAAAACGCTCTTATCTTAAAGCCCGATTGATTGCCTTATTCCTAACAGTTTTGCTGATTGTAGTGCTGATTTGTGCCATTGTACTATTAGTTGTAGGAACGATTTTGATTGATTTTCTATTCGATAATGGGCTTTTAAACGAAAACTTCAATTTCTATTTGCTTCAAATTATTCGTTTTGGTGGTACTTTCCTGATTTTCTATCTCGGTATTTGTGCCATTTATTATTTTGCTCCCGCCGTGCATAAACGCCTAAAATTTTTCAATTTCGGAGCATTGATTGCTTCCGTTCTCGGTATTTTAATCACCAATCTATTTTCGTTTTATTTAGCCAATTTTAGTTCTTACAACAAACTCTACGGCTCAATCGGAACGCTCATTGCCCTCATGGTCTGGATTTATTTGGTGGCTTTAATTCTAATTCTGGGCTTTGAAATAAACATTTCCGTGCGAGATGCCTTGACAGTACATGGTGCAAAAGAGGAGGATAAAAAGGGTAAACCTCAATGACTTATTTCGGATAAATTTCTATATTTGATAAAAAAAGAAGATTATGGTTATCGCTAAAAATCTCAAAGAAGACATCATTAAGCAATTAGAAACGCACGAATTGGTACATATTCCTGCTTCAGAAGAAGATTATCTCTCGCTTGCTTATGCGTTGCCTTTTAAAGTGGAATACCACGAAAACGAAATTATTACTATGGGATTAGCCTCTTATTGGCACGAAATAG
>JBKBSS010000011.1:15346-21104 GCA_046291385.1 Emticicia sp.
TTGAAAAACAAATTTTGTGATACAAAAAAAGAGTCCATAAGCATTTGCCTACGGACTCTTTTTTGTACAATACAAAACATTACAAAGGGTTTTGTACGATTGCTGGATTCGATTGTATTTCTCTTAAAGGAATCAAAAACTCCCATTGCTTATCACCAGCAGGAACATCAAATAATACAGCTATTGATGCTATTTGGTTTGTTCCGTTTCTGTTCAAAGGCTGATTTAATCTTTTCAAATCTGTAAATCTTACGCCTTCACCCCACATTTCTACTCTTCTGTGAAACATGATTTCATCGGTTAAGGCTGTGCCTGTCGCCGTTGAAAGTTTATAACCTGTATCACGTTTGCTTATCAAATCGAATAATACTTTTGCTGCTTCAGCACTATTTCCTAAACGTGCTTTTGCCTCGGCTTCTATTAAGAACATTTCGGCAGTTCTCATGTATGGTACATCGCCCATTGCTGAGGTAGAAGGCGTACCTGGAAGTCTGAATTTTTGATTCAGATACGGTACTCTAACACCACCCGTAGGCACAATTGAGTTAGCCGCTGTCGGAGTTTTTACCCACATTTTAGAACGAATATCAGTTGCAGGTATCTTATCATAAAGCGTATTATTGATTACTTTAGGGTAAGTTCTGATTACAGTAGAGTTATAATTACAAGAAATATACGAGTGATAACCGCCAAAAAACTCTGATTGGTCTTCAAGGTGGTCAAAACCCCACATCCATTCTGGATTTGTAATATCAGCAAACCCTTCTTGGTATTGAGCGGTTGTCATAATACTTGACCCTGTGCTACGTGCTTCTGCTGCAAATTTTGCTGCATCTGCCCATCTTTGTTGCGTTAATGCAACTCTTGCCAAGAAGCCTTTCACAACTTCAAGATTGATATGTGATTTGAAACTTCTTGGTGATTTTAATAAAGCCGCTGCATCAGTAAGGTCTTTGTTGATTTGAGTATAAACATCTTCAACAGTCGCTCTTGGAAGACCTTCGGTTGTTGGCGTAAGTACCAACGGCACACCTAATTGTGTATTTGGTTTTGCCGCCGCATCATAGCGTTTGCCATATAGCTGTACTAAATTAAAATACGCCCAAGCTCTCAAAGCCAATGCTTCTCCTTTCACTTGGTCTCTTTCGGCTTGTGTTCCTACTGCATTATCAATATTAGCAATGCCAACGTTGGCATTTCCAATAGTTCTGTAATACAATTGATAGGGGAAACGAGCCATTGTACCCACATCAGCTCTATGACTTGTCCATCTTGTTTCTCCTACGTGCCAGCTTGCAGCTGTTGTACCCAGAATCATGTCATCGCCCATGTGGTCGAGAATAATCATCATTGCAGGATGCCCCGAATGTCCTTGTGAATCGAGGTAACGATATATCAGTGAACGGTAAATTCCGTTAATTGCAGAGGCCGCATTTTTGGTTGTAGCATAAGCCGAGGCCGCATCAACGCTCTCGGTAGGAACTGTATCAAGGTATGTTTTTTCACATGAGAATGAAAACACACTTAAAACTACTGTAAATAAAATTATTAATCTTTTTTTCATTGTTAATATCAATTAAAGTGAAAATGAAACACCCAATACTATTGATTTTGCAGGACTGAAGGCGTTGCTGGTTACGCCATCAAAGTTTTGTTGAACATTCATGCCTTTTCTACGAGAAAGTACAATGAAATTTTCAGCACTTGCATATACCTGTGCATTTTCTAAAAATACTCTTTTGGAAGCCTTATTTGGTATAGCGTAAGCTAAGGTTACGGTACGTACGTTTAGGTAGCTTGCATCAATTAACCAACGGTCAGAAGCTGCATCGAAATCGACAGTACGCCCAGCATCCATTCTCGGAACATTCGTGATGTCACCAGGTTTTTGCCATCTATTTAAAATATCTATGTGTTTGGCGTTGTTATAGCCAGAACCCATCAAACTTGCATAAGCACCATCGTAAGTTTTACCACCTATTTGATAAATAACTAAAGCTGACAACGAAAGCCCTTTGTACTTGATAGTGTTGGTAATAGCACCACTTACCAAAGGAATAGATGAGCCATTATAATGGAAACGTGCATTACTGACTACGTTAGTCAGCGTATCACCTGTTTCTGTAATGCGAGAGTTAGCAGGTACAAAATTGATTGCTCTATACTCGGCTACACCCGTTTCAGGGTTTATTCCTCGGTAATCTCTCAACCAAAAGTCAAAAATTGATTGTCCTTCTTTTAACTTTTTAGTTCCACTAACAATCTCTTTACTTGCATCAGGCATTTTTGTGATTTGGTTCTTCAATTTGGTTGCATTCAAATTGAGATTCCACGAAAAGTCTTTGCCTCTTACAAGAGCAATATCCAATTCAAGCTCAACTCCTTTGTTGAACATCGTTCCGATGTTACGAGTTTGCGTAATGATACCTGCCGAAAGTGGTAAAGGAACATCAAAAATCAAATTGCTTGAGCGTCTATCAAAATACTCAATTGTACCATTGATACGATTTTTTAGTAAGCCAAATTCTAATGCTACATCAAAGGCATTACTTGATTCCCACTCAAGTTCTTTATTTCCCAAACTTGATTGCAAAATACCTGCTTCGGTTGCATTATTTGCACCCAAATCATACAATGGCTGCCAAGCATAACGGCTAATATCTCCGTCGTTACCAGTTTGTCCATACGAGCCTCTAAGTTTTAAATTACTTATAAAAGTGAGTTCTTTGATAAATGCTTCTTGGTCTAAACGCCAAGCGGCACTAACTGAGTAGAATGTACCCCAACGAGAATCTTTATAAAATTTACTCGAACCATCTCTACGAGCAGAGAATGAAGCAAAGTATTTTTCATTAAAATCATAGTTAATTCTTGAAAAGAAACCTTCTACTCTTCTATCTCTTCTACGTGAGTCGAGGTTGGTAGTTGTAGTAAAGTTGAGGAGTTCAACATTTCCATCGAGTATTTGACCTGACCTTGAACCGTTAAGTCTGTTATCAGTTTCATTATAATTTTCGTGACCAAGTAATACACCAATGCTGTGGCTACCAAGCGATTTATTATAGTTTAATAACTGCGAAAGGTTATAACTGGTAATGTTTTCAAATATATGGGTAGCTCTTCCTGCAGGAGCTCCATCACCTACGATTGGATTACCGTAAGTAATATTGTTTACGTTGGTTATATCTACTCCAAGATTATTTGTAAATTTGAAATCTTTCAAGAACGAAATCTCCGCATAACCACGACCACTTACTACATTTCTACGGAAAAAGTTTTGATTAAGTACCGTTTCAGCAAGTGAATGACGACCACCATTTTGTGGTCTATTAGGTAAACCTAAAGCACTCAAATTACCTAAATCATATCTTTTAGTTCCATCTTCATTTTTCAGAAAAGTACCAGGATTGGCTGGGTCATAAGCATAAACAGGGTAGATTGGGGCCATACCTCTCGAAAAGAAGAATGGGTTTACAAATGATGTATTTCCATCTACATCTGCTTGGTTTGATTTGATGATAGTAGCTGATAAATTTGAACCCACTTTAAACCAAGACTTTATTTGGTTATTTACATTCAAACGAGCTGTATAACGGTCATAATCAGAACGAATCAAAAAGCCTTTGTCTTTCAAGTATGATAATGAAAAGAAATAGTCTGATTTTTCTGCTGAACCAGAAAAGTTTAAATTGATTTCATCACGTTCACCTTGGCGTACTAAAGGCTTTTCCCAGTTCAAATCATCAGGACTGTAAAGGATAGTAGCATTCGGATTAAGTTTTCCGTCAGTACTAACCAATTGATTGAAAGGGACATTATATACATTGTAGCCTACAATACCACCCAAATTATTGGTAGCATTGGTGCTGGCTGTTGCAATCGCAATAGGGTTTGCTACTCTGTAAGCAAAGTTATTACGGTTTGCTTCCCACATCAATGGATAATAATCTGATGGCCCAACTCTTTCGTATTCTTGCAAGCCTCTACTATTGAAGCCTTTTGTAAATCTTACACTGATATTGTTTTTGCCTTTTGCACCTTTTTTGGTTGTCACCATTACAACCCCATTGGCGGCTCTTGCACCATAAAGTGCAGTAGAAGCGGCATCTTTCAATACTGTAATAGTTTCGATGTCATCACTATTGAGGTTGGCGATACTTGCACTGTAAGGTACACCATCAACGACATAGAGTGGGTCGTTTGAAGAAGAAATTGAACCGAAACCTCTGATTCTGATAGCAGGAGCAGTACCTGGCTGACCGCTACCCACAGTAGCCTGAACTCCCGCCGAAACTCCTGCGAGGGCTTGTCCGATGTTGGTAACAGGTCTTGGTCCTATTTTATCTGCTCCAATCGTAGCTGCCGAACCTGTAAACGAGGTCTTTTTTGCAGTACCAAAAGTAGTTACGACTACCTCGCTGAGGGCTTCACTACTGGTTTCAAGGCTTATTTTAATTGACGTTTGATTGCCAACGGCTACCTCTTGGCTCGTAAAGCCAACATAACTAAATACTAAACGTGCATTGCTCGGAACACTAAGTCGGAAGTTGCCATCGACATCTGTATTTGTTCCTTTCGTAGTACCTTTTATGGTTACAGCTACACCTGGCAGTGCTGAACCATCATCACCGATTACTTTTCCAGTAATAGATTTCTCCTGAGCCATTGACGAAAACGCCAATGAACAAAAGAAGAAGAATTGGAGAATTCTCTTCATAAGTTCTTAGTTTGTAGTGATTAAGTGATTTAAAAATTAAAAGTAAGTAACAAATGTATATTAAAATTAAATTAAAATTGTATTGCGAAACAAATAATTTAGACTAAATGCCAATATTGAGTAGATAAAATCCTTGATAATGGCTTTGAAACCGTGAATTTTAGCGAAAGGTATGTTTATTTTAGGAATATTGAGATATAAAAAAATCTGTAAGAGATAACTTACAGATTTTCTTGAAAAAGTACTTTTTATTTTTTGATTACTTCTAAAACCCTTCGGCACTTATGGCTTTTTTGAGTTTTTCACCCAATTCGTCAGAAGCTTTTACTAAAGGCAAACGAACTTCTGAAGTACAGATACCTTTTATTTCGCAACATTTTTTGATACCAACAGGATTCGATTCTACGTACAGTAAAGTATCGAAATCAACGAATCTTTGTTGAATTTCGGCCGCTTTCTCGAAATCACCTTTGAGGGCTGCCCATGTCAATTCTCCAAATTCTTTTGGGAAAGCATTGGCAATCACCGAAATAACCCCACTAAAGCCCATGCTGATTGAAGTCGTTACGAGGTTATCATCGCCCGAAAGTAATAAAAAATCGTCTGGACAACGTTTGGTTAGTTCAATCGCATTTTCGATGCTACTTGCATCTTTAATACCAATGATATTTGGATGTTTGGCGAGTTCTAAAACCGTCGGAATTTGAATTTGTGTAACCGTTCGCCCAGGAACATTATACAGTAAAACTGGTACTGGAGAAGCATCAGCAATGGCCGTAAAGTGAGCAATCAAACCTGCTTGTGAAGGCTTATTATAGTAGGGGCAAACCGATAAAATAGCCGAAACGCCACTCAAATCTGAGTTTTTGATGGTTTCGAGAACCACTTTTGTATTATTTCCGCCCAAACCATAAACGATTGGGAGATTCTTTGGGTTATTTTCTTTCGCAAATTTCAATAAATCTGCTTTTTCTTGAGCAGTTGTAGTGGAAGTTTCGCCCGTTGTACCTTGCACAACGAAGTAATCTACGCCTCCTTCGC
>JBKBSS010000120.1:0-9076 GCA_046291385.1 Emticicia sp.
GTGAATTATTTGCCTGTTCTACGATGCACAATTTATAAAATTGTGCTGCTTCGTATAACAATTTTTCAAATTGTTCAGTGGCTCATTTGCTCGTTCTACGATGCACAATTTATAAAATTATGCTACTTTGTATAACAATTTCTTGAATTGTTTAGTGGTGCATTTGCTTATTCTACGATGCACAATTTACAAAATTGTGCTACTTTGTATAACATTTTTTTGAATTGTTCAGTGGATTATTTGCCTGTTCTACGATGCACAATTTATAAAATTGTGCTACATAATATCGTTATAATCAGACTTTATATAACTCCATTTCCAGTCTGACATTTCTTTGCAAAGCCCTGCTTTTACAGGATTTTGCAAAATATATAGCATTATTCGCCGAAGTTCTTCATCATTTCTGATTAATCGGTCATAGCTTTCGTGTTGCCAAAAAATTCCATCATTCCCTAAAAACTCATTGCATTTTCTTGCCGAATAACGCTTGATAGAGTGCATAATCTGTTGAAGATACAGCGGCTCTTTTATTTCAGTTTCATCAAAAAGTCTGAAAACCACATGAACGTGATTTGACATGATAGTGAAACAATATAATTCAAGGCATTCGCCGTCCCAAAAGTGAAGAGTATCGGCCACAATTTGAGCCAATGTTTCAGACTTTAAATAATGATTTCCACCTGAGTAAGAATCAAAAAACTTATCTCTTTTTACAAAATCTAACTTTCCAAGTCGCTCCAAATCTGCTTCTTTTGACTTAGAATGTAGCATAATCATTGCTTTTTGTTCTTCAAATGTTGCTTTCCAATCATCTAAAACTTCTCTCGGAATACTTCCATGAAGGTTATAAGTAACAAAGAATGTTCCGCCCAAAGGTTGAAGATGTGGCAAATTTCGTTTATGAAAAGGCGTTTTCATTGTTTAGGTTTTTGCATAATCTACAAAATTATGCAACTTTGTACAACAATTTTTCAAATTGTTATTTGGTATATTCTACGTGGCACAATTTACAAAATTGTGTTACATTTATCGAACAATTGCCTAAATTGTGAAACAAAATAAAACACATGATACAATTCAACAAAACCTTAGTAACCGACGACGAACTTCCGTGGGAAACAGTTGAGCCAAAAATCAAGCGTAAAATCATGTCTTATAACGACGACATCATGCTCGTCAAAGTAGCATTCGAGAAAGGCGGAATCGGCACGACGCACAAGCATCTACACTTACAAATAAGCTACGTTGCCAGCGGTATATTTGAAATTACGGTTGGTGACGAAAGTAAAATTTTGAAAGAAGGTGATGTTTATTTTATTCCTTCCAATATACTTCACGGAGCGGTTTGTTTGGAAGATGGCATTTTGATTGATGTCTTTAATCCGATGCGTGAGGATTTTGTCAAATAATCGTATCTATTGAATGAAAGAAAACAACCCCCTAAATACTTCTTGGCGAAAAACCGCCTCAACCATATACCAAAAACCTGTTGACTCAAAAATCTTTGGTTCGGTCGAGATTGACATTACTGATTTAGAAAAATATATTGCCAAAAAACGTAAATCGGGCGTAAAAATTACACTTACGCACTTTTTTTTGGTGGCTACGGCTCGTGCCATCAAAGAACACGTTCCCGAACTCAATACCTATGTGAAGCGTGGTAATATTTATTCTCACGAGCAGATTGATGCCACCGTAAGCGTACTTTTGCAAAGCGGAGAAATGGGTTCGGTAAAAATGCAGAATGTTGATAAGCTGACTTTACCAGAATCAGCCGTCAAATTGCGAGAAGAAATCCAAAAAACTTACAAAGGCGATGAAAATTCTACCATGCAAATGAAAGAAAAATTGGCGACTATTCCGTGGCCATTTCGTGGGTGGGTTTATCAGTCAATCAAATACATTACAACTACGCTCGGCATTTCGATTCCTCCGCTGGGGCTTTCGGCCAATAATTTTGGTTCGTTTATTTTATCTAATATTGGCAGTATTGGCTTAGATATTGGCTATCCTGCTTTGATGCCTTCGGCCAATATCGCCTTTGTCTTGATTTTGGGCGGAGTTACTAAAAAACCTTGGGTTGTGAACGACGAAATCGTACCTCGTAGTATTCTGATGCTCGGTGCGGCCCTCGACCACCGAGTAATTGATGCTTCGCACGGCGGAAAATTATTTAAACAACTAAAAAGATTTGTTAATAACCCTGAGTTGCTGGAAATAAACTAAAGGCATATACTATGAAATTTATATTTTTACACCTTCTATATTCTCTCTTTTTTAGTCTCAGTTGTTTTGCCCAAAACACCGACGAAAAAGAAATTGCTTCTCTACATGCAAAATGCGGTGGTGTCTATTTTCCAAACAAAAAGATAATCGCTGATTCTTGGGGCAAATCTCTCAGTTTTTTCAATATTAAAGAAGGTGACAATATTGCCGATATTGGCTCAAAATCAATGACTTTCGTTGGAATCCTCTCAGTTTTTACGCCAAAAGCCAATTTTTACTGCGAAGATATTGACTCGGCTTGCACAACTTCCGAGCAAGCCAAAAAAGTAATTGATTACTACACTAAAATAAAAGGCGAACCTATCAATAGTACCATTACTCCCGTAATTGGCACTGAAACTTCTACAACCTTAGCAACAGCTTTCTTCGATAAAGTTATCATTGATAATTCGCTACATGAGTTTTCGGAGAAGGTTTTGATGATGAAAGATATAAAGCGAATATTAAAGAAAAATGGCTTACTATATCTCCGAGAATCACTTGGGCGTACAAACGGAGAACTTCATACAGGTTGTAACCAAGCACTTTTTGATGAGGCTCATTTAGTTTCGTTTGTTACCGAGCAAGGCTTTAAATTTATCAAATCCGAAGAATCTCAAATTCTTACTGGGGCTTTTCTCTCAAAACTATTCTTATTTGTAAAAGAGTAGAATAGCTTGTGTCCTTATCCTCCCCCTTCCCAATTTCAAACGTTTGCATAGCTATTTCAAACGTTTGCATAATAATTTATTAGAAATATATTATTTTTTATTAGTAAAATGCAACATAAAGTCCTCTTAACCAATAATTCATCTCTAATACCTCTGGCAATATAATCGTAACACTACGGTAATGTTCTCTTAATCAGCAAGGCGTAGTTTTGCAGTTGTTTAGCAAGGCAACAGTACATAAACTATAATTTTTCTCTTTTTTCATCAAACAAAACTTCGCTTATTAATCATTTATTTATGATTACCAATTTAAGACCAATGTCACGTACTGTTCATCTGATACGGTTTTCTGTATCTGCCTTCAACAAACTCAATAAGTATTCTTAATCACAAAAATCAGTCAACGACAATGAATCAAAAACTACTGCAAAACAGGTTGCTTGCTCTGTCATTTCCGAAGCTATCTGTTTTTATCTTATTATTTTCACTCTTAGGAGTCGGTGTTGGCTTTGCCAAAAATCACCCAAGCACTTTCAAAACCGTTGATATTACGGTCAAAGGAAAAGTAACCGATGCCGAAACAGGCGATGGTCTTCCAGGGGTAAGCGTATCAGCCAAAGGAAGCACCAAAGGAGCCGTAACCGATACTAATGGTGACTATACCATTGCCGTAAGCGATAACAAATCCGTTTTGGTATTTAGTTATGTGGGCTACACGCCTCAAGAAGTAACAGTTGGCGGACAAACACAAATCAACATTCAACTCAAATCTGATAGCAAAACGCTCAGCGAAGTAGTGGTTGTGGGCTACGGAACGGCCAAGAAAACCGACATCACGGGTGCGGTAAAATCGGTCAGAAGCGAAGAATTTAATAAAGGTATTATCAACTCGCCCGAACAACTTTTGCAAGGTAAAGTGGCGGGTGTAAATGTTACTTCGGCCAGTGGCGAGCCAGGTTCGGCACAAAATATCTCAATCAGAGGGCCAGGTGGTGTTCGTACGGGTAGCACTCCGCTATTTGTGGTTGACGGTTTAGCTTTGGATAATTCGGGAACGGGTGGAGCAATGAATCCACTCACATTCTTGAACCCACAAGATATTGAAACAATTGATGTACTAAAAGATGCTTCGGCAACTGCCATTTATGGAGCTCGTGGTGCAAACGGCGTAGTTTTGATTACAACCAAAAAAGGAAAAGCGGGTACTTCTTCAATGAATTATTCGGCAAGTTTGGGTATTTCGGAAATTGCTCGTGCATTGCCAATTTATACGGCTGACGAATACCGCAAAGCCGTACCAAGTGTAGGTGGTGTTTTGGAAGATTTAAAGGGAAACACTGACTGGCAAAAAGAAATTACTCGCACGGCTTACACGCAAAACCACAACCTTACTTTGGGTGGCGGTGCAGGAAAATTGACTTATTATGCGTCGTTTGGAGCTCAAAAACAAGAAGGTATCTTAAAAAACAACGATTTGAATCGCTACACAGGTCGTATAAATGTAAGTCAGAAATTCTGGGAAGACCGCCTCAATGTTGATGTAAACCTCAATGCTACGTTTACGCAAAATATGCGTCCACCAATCGGAAGCATGATTGGAAATGCTATTTCTACAAACCCAACTTACCCAGCTTATGATGCACAAGGCAATCCTGCGGTTTATCCGAACTTAGTCAATCCGTTGGTAAGTTTGAAATTGGAAAAAGATATTACAAAAACCAATCGTTTGATTGGAAGTATCTCGCCATCGCTCAAAATCACTAAAGATTTGACTTACAAATTGAATTATGGTATCGACAACTCAAATTCGGTACGTGATTTAGAATCTTTGCCAAATGCAGTGCCTTTGCAAGATGGTCGCCTTGAAACTATCTATATAACCAACAATAATAGTCTCATCGAAAACTATTTAACTTACACGAAAGATTTCAACAATAATAGCTTTTCGGCATTGGTTGGACATTCGTACCAAAAGATTTTCTTACAAGGACGTTCGTCGAGTATCAATAAGTTTCCGATTTCTGATATTGAACCAATCTATAACCCAGGTTTAGGGCAAGAACTTACTTTGGCCAACAATAAACCTTCGGGGTATGCTACCAAAAATGAGTTACAATCGTTTTTCTCAAGATTAAATTATAGCTTCAAAGATAAATACTTGCTCACGGCTACGGTTCGTGCCGATGGTTCATCAAAGTTTGGTGCGAATAACAAATACGGTATTTTCCCTTCATTTGCCGCAGGTTGGAGAATTTCGGAAGAAGAATTTATGAAAGGTTCGCCAATCAGCAATTTGAAACTCCGTGCAGGTTGGGGACAAACAGGTAATCAAGAAATTCCTTCAAAAATCACGCAAGCCTTGTTTACTTCTACGGTTTCGGCTTCTACGAGTTATCCACTTGTTAATTCTGGACCTTTCCCAGCGGGAACAACTTACAGCCGTTTAGCCAACCCAGATATTCAGTGGGAAGTTTCGACACAAACAAACATTGGTCTTGATTTTGGTTTATTCAATGGTGCTTTGACGGGTGCGGTTGATTATTTCAATAAAATTTCGAGCGATATTCTTTTAGAAGTAATTCCGTCTGACCCTGTTCAACCAGCAGGTACATTCTGGACGAACGTAAAAGATATGAATATCACCAACAAAGGTTTAGAAATCGAACTCGCTTATCGCCAGAAAACTGCCAGCGGTTTCAACTACGGCATCGGTGGAAACACTACTTTTATCAGAAATAAAGTAACAAATTCGCCTTATTCGGTTATTCCTTCGGGAAGTGCTTCGGGTTCTGGTCTTACTTCGGCAACAATCAATGGCTACCTTAGTGGCGAGCCAATCGGTACTTTCTTCTTGAAAGATTTCACAGGTTTTGATGATAAAGGCCTAAGTACATACCGTGACACAGATGGCGACGGAATCGTGACCGACAAAGACCGTATTGCCGCAGGAAGTGCCTTGCCAACAATGCAATACAATTTCTTCGGAAATATCGGTTATAAAGGCTTTGATTTAATCGTAAACTTCAATGGTTTGCGTGGCAACAAAATCTATGATAATACGGCCAACTCGAATTTCTATAAATTGAGATTATCGAAAGGAATCAATACAACACCAGAAGCCGTACAATATGCCAACGAATCTGCGAATAATGCAGCCCCAGTTTCAACACGTTTCTTGAAAGATGGGGCATTTCTTCGCCTTAATAACATGGCTTTAGGTTATAGTTTCAACACAAAAGCATTGGGAATTGATAAATACATTCCAGCATTGCGTTTATCGGTTACAGGCCAAAACCTTTTCGTAATCACCAAATACAATGGTTATGACCCAGAAGTAAACACCGACCGAACTATCAACGGAGTTTCGTCGTATGGTATTGATTATCTGAGCTACCCAAAAGCTAAATCAATCATCTTTGGTCTAAATGTTTCATTCTAAAGTTTTTAGGTATTAGAATTTAGATTTTAGGAAGAAATTCATTGAAAACTACTTAATAATAGTTAAAATCATTAAAAAATACTCAAATGAAAAAGAAAATATATTCGTTATTATTACTGTGTAGCTTTATTATTTTAGAAAGCTGCACCGACCTCAAAGAAGAAATTCTGGATGAAACCCTTTCGGCTGCCAAACTTACCGATAAGCAAGCCGCCGATGGTATAATTGCTCCCGTTTATGCACGTCTCCCTGACTTTTTTACGCATACTGTCTATTTTGCGATTCAAGAAATATCAACTGATGAGGCCATTTTGCCTTATCGTGGCGGCACCGACTGGGGCGATAATGGCATTTACGTGGCCATGCACCAGCATACTTATCAAAGCACCGACCCAAATCTAAGAAATGCTTGGCTTTTGATTCAGCAAGGTATGTCTCGTGCCATCACTGCTATCAATACTTTACCGACTCTCAACGATGCCAACGCCAAAGTATATTTGGCCGAAGCTCGTGGAATGCGTGCGTACTATTCGATGCTAACGCTTGATTTATTTGGTTTGATTTTTGTGAAAGAAGACATAGGTGAAACTTCAAAAATTTTGCGTGGCGAAGAAGCATTTCAATACATCAAAAATGAATTTTTGGCAGTTGAACCAAACTTAGACACAAACGTTGGCCCAGGACGTTTGTCGAAAGCCGCCGTTTGGGGATTATTGGCTCGTTTGTATCTCAACGCCGCTGTTTACCGTGATGTTTACGGAACGCCCGCTTTCAAAGCAGACGAAATGGATAAAGTGACCGAATATTGCGATAAAATCATCAATGCTGGTACGTATAAATTATCTCCAGATTATTTCTCAATTTTTGGTTCGGACAATCATACAAATCCAGAATTAATTTTTGCGGTTGACCAAAGAGCTGAACTTAACGGACATAATCGTTTGGCATACTTTTCATTATCGGGCGACCAATTTCCACTTACTGCATACCCAGGTGCCAACGGTACTGACGGCCCTGCCATTACGCCTGATTTTTATCGCACATGGGCAAATGAATACGCTCCAAAAGACCCAGCGGGCGTTGACCCAAGATTTTACAAGCAAAACATCTCAGCTTTTTCTAACCCTGCCGATACGTGCGTGACTGATGCCAATTTCAATATGAATCGTGGTATTTTACGTGGACAGCAACTGGGTTTAATCAGAAAAAATGGTGTTTTCTTGAAATGTCCAGATGGCAAATTTAAAGTTGGTAAAATTTTCAATGATACCCGTAATCGCCCAACAACACCAGTACTTTTTACCGAAAAAGTAGATTTCACAACTGCGGGAAGTGATTACAGTTCAGGATATAGAGTATTGAAATATGAATTCAGTAAAAAATCAGTAAGTGGACGTAACTTTGGCGATGCTGATATTGTAATTCTACGTTTAGCCGATATTTATATGATGCGTGCCGAAGCAAAACTACGCAAAAGCAACGATGCCGCTGGTGCTTTGGCCGATGTAAACTTCGTTCGTGCAGCTCGTACAACGCCTCCGCCAGCATTGTCTGCAATGTCTTTAGATATTCTGTTCAAAGAACGTGGATTTGAGTTTTATTGGGAACACCAACGACGTACTGACATGATTCGTTTCGGAAAATACGAAGGAACTTGGACCGAGAAAACCAATACTGATAAACTAAAACGTATCTTCCCGATTCCACAAACAGCCATTGACGGAGCTTCAAATCTTCCTGGTTATTTGAAACAAAATCAAGGATATTGATAGAATTGATAATGGTTAAACATTAATCATAAAGTGTTCATTAAAAGGTATTTAAGCGATGATAAAATTTTATTTATCATCGCTTTTTTAGTTCACGTTTATCTGGTGAAACAATTTCAAACGTTTGCGTAAATTTTATTTAAAATGTTATAGATTTTATTACTTTATTGCAGAATATTTAAGCTAAAAAACAGAAAAACGCATTAGACAATTCAAAAATAATAGAAATGAACTTCACCGAAAAAGAAATTTCTCCTCTGGCAAGCATCGAAGAATGGGAAGATGATTTGCTCGTAAGATACCCAGAGCCTAAAAATGAAACTAAGAAAACAAAAGAAGAATATCGTAATTATGAAGATTCTGAGCGTGTAAATACAGTTAGAGAATTTTACCGCTTGAACCATACTTACCAAACTTACGATTTTGTTGTTCAGAAAGAAAAGGAATTTTTGAAATTCGATAAACGTGAAATGTCGGTTTGGGGTGCAATTGATTTCTTGAATACTTTGATTGACGATTCTGACCCCGATACAAACCTCGACCAGTTTCAACACTTGCTCCAAACTTCGGAGGCAATCAGAGCCGATGGCCACCCAGATTGGTTCGTCTTGATGGGCTTTATGCACGATTTGGGTAAAGTTCTTTGCTTATTCGGCGAACCACAATGGGCAGTTGTGGGTGATACTTTCCCAGTGGGCTGTAAACATTCAGACAAAATCGTTTATCCTGAATTTTTTGAGGCAAACCCTGACTCAAAAGATGAGCGTTATAACACAAAATACGGTGTTTATGCTCCAAATTGTGGACTTGAAAACGTAAAAATGTCTTGGGGACACGATGAGTATCTTTACCAAATGATGAAAAATTATTTGCCCGAAGAAGCACTTTACCCAATTCGTTATCACTCGTTCTACCCACAACACCGTGACGAC
>JBKBSS010000121.1:0-8968 GCA_046291385.1 Emticicia sp.
AAAACCTTTAAAAGAAATTTTGGAATTTCTCCGTTAGAATACACACAATCAAAAAAACAAAGAGTCAATAGTGAGTCTTGAAAATGACTATTTTAACGTAAATTCAAGAGAAGAAAAGCCCAATTAGTAGATTGTAAATTAAATAGTTTTAATTTTTGTAGAACGATTCAGGCTATAAAAATTTAAAGAAACTTAATTAATAAATTGTTGTTTTAGTTTCCATAATTGTTTCATATTATTTGTTAAAGTACTGATAAACAAATACTTATAATAATCTGTAACTTATTAATCAACTAAAATAACATAGTTTACAGTCTAATCAGAGTAGAAATTTTAAATATTATTGCAAATCTCCCGCAAAACAATTTTTACATTTTGTTTGACTATTGCTGATTCCTGTTATAACTTTCGCAAAAAATAGCATAAATCCTTAGAACTGATTTGAGTAACTTGAAAAATTAGCCATGTTTCAAAACTCGTAAATCTGACTCATCTTTGTGCAAGTGCCAAAATATAAATACATTTGTTTGAGTATCTCTACCATTATTACTTGAAAGAGTAACCTTTTTACCTATAACACTACGAGTTTACCTTTACAGAAAAATGCTGCTCTACTGGAGCGGTGGAAAACCTCTATCTTATCATTTGTGACTTTCAATGATACATTTTTGTACCGTCATAAATATTAAAGGTTGTGAGTTTAGCCTGATTTGTATAAAAAAAAGACCTTTTTGATGTGACATGTAATAACTGTTCTTATCTCAAGTTAAGAAGTTAATCCTTTTTAATTTGGTTAAGCATTCTTGAATATTTAGTACTGACCGCATTATATTAATATGACGAAAAGACGAAGAATCAACTATTATAAAACTGATTTATCAATTAGTGAATTTAATGACACAAATTCATTGCTGGAGATTGATAAGATAGCCGAGGGGCTTGGAATAAATTTTTCTTATTCAAATGATTGTCCTAATGTAGTTCAGCACATGCCGACCTGCGAAGCGTACAAGTCTATTATTTTGAGTATTTACAAATCAATTGAGCCAGCTTATTCTTTGCATGAAAATCCTACGGGTGACACTTTTCTGAATATTACTATTTTCATAGAAAAACAATATTTAGTAGATTTATTGTATGGGGGTGGAAGCTCTGACTTAGAGGAACTATTAAATAATTATTCAAACGTGGATGAGAATTATGTTTTCCAAAAAAGATGGTTAGATATTTCCAGTAGATGGCTGCAGAATTTAGAAATTAGTTTGTTTGCCACCAAGATACCTTATGCTTACTTGAAGTCTTGGGTGCATCAATACGTATATGAATTGGCTCAGGAGTCGTATGAAATACTTTATCCTTCTGCTGTAACCAACTTCAAGCAAGATGACATTCAAAAGGTCCAGAAGTTAGAATTAGTGATTAAAAATACCCAGTTTAAAGCGATTCCTTCAATTAGTGAAATGGCTGAGAGCGTTGGGATGAGTCCAACAAAATTTAAAAAGATTTTTAAAGAAACTTTTGGCCAAAGTACTCACCAATATATATTGGATATTAAAGCCGAGCAGGCAAAAAAATTGATAGCAACCAATAAATTTACTATTTCACAGGTTGCCTATAAAATCGGATTTAACCACCCTTCAAGTCTGACGAGATTAATTAAAAATAAATATCACGTATCGCCTATACAAATCGGTGCAAAAAATGGGGAATTGTTTTAAAACCATTCTGTAAACTTATAAGATTAACGGTCACTTTTTTACTAAAAAAGTGACCGTTGGGTATATATTCTAATTTGCTTCTCTTGGTACTGTATTCGGTATCTCTTTTTCCTGAAACTATCTTCAATTTCTCGTTTGGAATGTTTAGGGCAATAATAAGTAGTTGAAAATGATTAGTTTATACTATTTAGGATTGTGTACTTTGCCGCCCGTAGGTTAATTTTGTATAAAATATCAGATTTGCTGCCGTAACGCATTGTTTAATTAATTTGTTTTTTTAGCTGCATTTTTTGTTTTGGCATAATTTTTGATAAGAATTTATGTTATTTTTAGCATAAAAAAAGTTTCTAAAATACCCCCTTTTTTTGTTTTTTTAACTCTTCTTTAATCGTTTTTATCCCTCTTTCTACTATTTTTATCCCTTTTAGACTATTCAAAAGTTTCGATTTGGTCTGTTTTGATAAACATTATGTCTTAATTACCCCAATTAAGGATGGGATGTTGCGTCTAACTAAGTTGATAGGAGACTATTAACAGTGTTTTTTATCAAACATAATAGTCAGATTTATCAGTAGGAGTTAAGACTTCGATATATATACGCCAGCAAATCAATCATTTTCTGACCCCATACCTAATAAATATTTATCAGCCACCAAAGAAAAGCTTCTCTTTTGGGGGCTTCGGTAGTTTCAATTTTATTTAACTATCGAAACATATTTATAGCAAAACCTAAGTTTATTATAAAAAAATAAGTTCGCTAAACTATAAAAATAATCATTACATGAGTATAGATATTTATATGAAACTGAATAAATTCAAATTTACCCTTGTCGCTATGCTTGTGGTACTATTCCCAAGTGTGAGCATTGGCCAAACAACTATCACGATTCCCGCCATTAGAGATTGTGTGAATTGTCCGGGTAATCCATCTACCAATGGCACGGGCGTAGTATCGGCTTATACCTGTAATACCGCTTCGGCTGGTACACTTACGGTGGGTACGGCCGTGAGTGGCGTTACGCAAACCATTACGGCTACCGTAACCACGGTGGGTACTTACAATATTTCGGCTATTGCCAATGGGGTTACATTCGCTGCCACAGGCACCTTTACTGCTACAGGCTCACAGCCTATTGTGTTAACAGCAACTGGTACGCCCATTACAAATAATACCAGTACTTTTGTACTGAATACTACGCCCAATTGTTATTTCAATAGAGCTATCAATGGTTTGGGTGGGCCAAGCCCAAGCGGAAGTTGCCCAAGTAATCTTAAATTCCAGTATGTATTAGGCAATTATTGGGGTTTAACGGTGGATGGCGATGTATATGGTTGGGATGATGCCTTGGAAGGAACACTTAGGTCAAAGGCAAACGCAATTCCGCTGAAACCCTTGAATTATGGTAGATGCAAAACGCCTTCAAAAGTTCAGTTTTTGCCGAAAATCAAAAAAATAGAAACGACGCCTGTGCGGGTGTTTACCAGTCTTTATCCTACGGAAATTGTAGCATTGGGATTTGATGGCAACATTTATAATCTAACGGCTATCCCAAGTCCTGATTTGACAGTTTTGGGCAATGCCTCTACTGGATTGGTACCGCCCGGCTATGCGACAAACAATACGATAAAAACCACCAGACTTCCAGCACCTCCCACGGGAAGCAGTTGGGCCGATGTAGGAGGCAGGCTTAATCCTTCACAAAACAGTATAGCTACCAAATCAAATTTTATATTTGCTATCAACAATTTGGGTGAATTGTATTACTTGTCTGAACCACCCTTTACCAGTGGAACTTACCCCGAAGCCTCTACTTGGACCAGCATCCCGTATCCTCAGGGTGTAGCGGCAAGTTTTCGATATACCGAAATTCTACGTTCAGAAGTTACCCATGAAAGACCAGCTCCTGCGGTTCTAAAAGGAAATGATGGTTTTTATTATTCTTTCATAGGTACTCCAGGCAATGCTACGTCGGGTTTATTATGTTGGGGAATTCCTCAATCAGATTCAGGTCCGCTCATTTCATCTTTGCCAGCCGTGAATAGTTCTCAAATCGGAAAAATGCAATTCCCAGCAGGAACAGTATTGGAAAGAATGGCGAGCGATGTTTATAGTCCGATTGTCTATTATTTTACTACCGATGGTCAATTGTATGTAACTGGGCAAGTAGGGGGAGCAAGTTCAGCCGACCCAGCTGCAGTAACTTATGATTTTATACTCGAGAATTATACCGATGTAGATTTTCTGGTGGGTGCTATTATTGTTGCCTATACCAAAGTACCAAAGAAAATAGCCTTGCCAGCTGGAGCCACCCGTTTTTACTCGTATAATTTGCACATGGCCGTTACAGATATTGGTACTTTTAATGCAACTACTACTTATTTTACAACTAAGGACAATGATTATTTTGGTCTTTATGGCACAGGTCCAGCAGAAGTACCTTTTACGTATCAGGGAGTAAAAGTGAATGGTCACCTTTGGACACCTGTTTTGCCTATCAATGATTTTAGTGCTTACGGTAAAAAAGTTTACCATTCTTATGTCACTACTACGCAACCTGGTATTATACACGATGGTTCCTTTGAAAAATTTATGTTATTAGGCGACGATGGCACGCTATATAGAATAGATAAACCTGGCAGAATGCAGTACTTAATCAATGGCAATTGTGATGCAAGTAATGGTTTTCCAGAGCCTTGATGAATAAACTTATAAATACTGGTACACCAAGCGTATCAGTATTTTATAGTAAAGATTTAATTCAAAAATTGTATTAATAAAAAAAGAAAAATAATGAGAAAAATATTCTTATTCATCTTTTGGGCAATGATTGCCTGTAGCCCTTTGATGGCCCAAACAACTATCACGATTCCCGCCATTAGAGATTGTGTGAATTGTCCGGGCAATCCATCTACCAATGGCACGGGCATAGTATCGGCTTATACCTGTAATACCGCTTCGGCTGGTACACTTACGGTGGGTACGGCCGTGAGTGGCGTTACGCAAACCATTACGGCTACCGTAACCACGGTGGGTACTTACAATATTTCGGCTATTGCCAATGGGGTTACATTCGCTGCCACAGGCACCTTTACTGCCACAGGCTCACAGCCTATTGTGTTAACAGCAACTGGTACGCCCCTTACAAATAATACCACTACTTTTGTACTGAACACCACGCCCAATTGTTATTTCAATAGAACTATCAATGGTTTAGGTGGGCCAAGCCCAAGCGGAAGTTGCCCAACTAATCTTAAATTTCAATATATATCAAACACCTATTGGGGTTTAACCACGGACGGAGATGTATATGGTTGGGACAATGTTTTGGAAGGAACTGTTGCCTCTGGTGCAGCAATAGTTTCAGGACGACCAGCTTTGGGTGTAGTTAGAAGTAAAACACCTTCAAAAGTGCAATTTTTACCCAAAATAGCGAAGTTAGAAGTAATAACTGCAAGAAAGGCAGCGAATACGAGTTATCGCATGGAAGTAGTTGCCTTGGGCATCGACGGTAATATTTATAATACACCGGGCCAAGATGTACTGAGTCCTGAGATGGTCGTTTTGGGCAATGCTTCTACTGGTATAACTTTTACTCCAGATGATGTGCTAAGTACGGTCAGACTGCCAGCCCCACCCACAGGTAGTCGTTGGATAGATATAGGAGCAAGACTAAACACTACTGGTGTCAATAGTGTTCCTACGGCTCGACATTTTATATACGCTCTCAACAATCTTGGCGAAATGTACTATTTGGACGAACCAAACTATAACAACTATACTGGTGGCCCACCAATCTCTTCTACTTGGGTAATTATGCCTTATCCGCAAGGGACTGCGGCAAGCTTTAGATATACCGAAATTCCACGTTCAGAGGTTTCTTATTTAACATATTCTCCCGCAGTTGTCAAGGGCAACGATGGTTTTTATTATTCATTCATAGCTACGCCAGCTAACGCAAGTGAGGGGTTGTTGGGCTGGGGAGTAGCCCAAGCAGATGCAGCACCGCCACTCATTTCGTCAATGCCAGCCGTGAATAGTTCTCAAATTAGAAAAATGCAGTTTCCAGCAGGAACAGTATTGAAAAAAATAAGTGACGATGGAAAAAGGGCTATCTGTTATTTTACAACTGACGACCAAGTGTATGTAACTGGGCGAGTAGGCATACTGGGACTGATTGCAGCCAATCCATCGACGATGTATTATCAACATCAATTTGAGGATTATACCAATATATCCCTTCTAAGTGCAACCATTGCTTATACCTTAGTGCCAAAGAAAATAGCTTTACCTGCGGGAGCTACCAAAATCTATTCTTACAATTATCACATGGCGATTACGGATATTGGTTCTTTTAACTCGGGTGTTTCCACCTATTTTTCCAGTAAAGATAATAATTTTATTGGTTCAAATGGTCCAGCAGCACTGGCACAGCCCAGCACGACATTTAATGGCGTTACTATTATAGGGCATACATGGACACCCGTTTTACCTATCAATGACTTTAGTACGTATGGCAAAAATTTAATCTATGCTTATCCTGCTGGTGCAGATACTCCACCACCGGGCATCATACGTGATAGAAGTACCGAAAAATTCATGATATTAGGTGATGACGGCACGCTATACAGGGTAGATAAACCTGGTAGAATGCAGTACTTAATCAATGGCAATTGTGACGATAGCAATGGTTTTCCAGAGCCTTTTTAATTGCAGAAAATTTCATCAAATGATGCAGTTAGTACAATTTTCACAAATATATTCGTGGGAATTGTGCTAACTATTACTTATAAAAAGTGTAATAGTTTTGGTTTTTAACTTTTCGGGGTTGCCCCGTTTTATGTATAAATGACAAAACGATATTTTTAAAAAATTAAACGTTAATATCATGCTTAAACGTGTATTTATATTCTGCTTCCTGTTAGTCAGTTACTGGGCTACAGCACAATATAGTGGCTCTGGTCCGGTCACGTTGACAACGCCAAACGGAGCAAGTAACATACAGTGGTATAAATATACGGCTACTGGGAATGTAGCAATTAGTGGTCAGACGGCTACTACCTATATTACTGCTGTACCTGGCGTCTATTATGCTGAGTACCAAAGTACGGCAAACTCAGGTTGTACGAATCAACAAACAGTATTTACGGCTATCATCAATCAGGGCGATGCTATCACACTCAATGGTGCGACAAACTTCAGTGGTGCTACATCCTATCAATGGAAGAATATAGGGGTCAATATTTCTGGTGCCAATACAGCCAATCTTAGTGTTTCAACTGGCGGTTTGTATTCGCTTGAGATAGTAAATGGCAGTTGTACGGTCATGACCGAAGATTATTATGTCTTTGTGCTTACCGCTCCTTGCCAAGCAGGCACAACGGCCCCAACGCTTAGTGCAACGACCAAAAGTAATATTTGTCCAGACACTAAAGTGGATTTAAGGAACATAACGGCAAGCAATCTGCCTATTGGTGCTACGCTCACATGGCATACAGGCACACCCGCCACTACTATCAACAAAGTAACAGGTACGGGTTTGGTTGCAGGTACTTATTATGCGGCATTTTTTGATGTATCTAATAATTGTTATAGCACAGCTACTACCGCAGTAACTGCCACGGTGGCAACTTGTCCAGTTGGAGATAAAGATAATGATGGCGTTCCTGACCTAACAGATTTAGATGATGACAACGATGGTATTTTAGATACGGTTGAATGTCCTGCTCCTCCTTCTCCAGCTATCAATGGAGTAGCTACATCTTTTACGGATTCTGGAGCGTTTGGTGATATTGGAGATGTGGCAGTATATGCCAACGTTACTACCTACCAAGGTCAAAATGTGAGTTTAAGGTTAACCGTTGTGGAGAATTCAAATCTGAGTGGAGGGGTTAATATTCAGGGCGTTGAAATATTAGGAATTTTTTATCCTATTCTTCTCACGAACGGATTAAATCAATCGGCGACAATTAAATTTGAATATTTAATTTCGGGAACCAATACGCCAATTACGATGCCAGCGAATTATAACTGGAGAGACATAGATAATGTTTCAGCAACCAATGGCACAGAGGCTATTACATTTTTTTCAGACCAAGTCGCTTCTTATTCATATAGTTCTCCTACACTCTTGCAGGCAATCAACACAGGGGTGGGAGGCTTTCTGAAATTCTTTCCACCCACTCTAATTGAATCGGGGCCAACAGACACACGAACAATGGTGGAAGTAAGTATGCTTCCTGTAAGTTCTTTTAATGTTCAATTGCAAGCACGAGCAACACAAACGGGCTACTTTTTTGGTGTGTACCCTCTTTTAAACCCAGTTACCACGGGTGTAAATACACCAGTATGCCCCGATACCGATGGCGATAACATGCCAGATTATTTAGACCCCGACTCTGACCAAGATGGTTGTAGCGATGCAAACGAATATTACAACAATGCTTCGGCAGACGGCGGTGATGGTGGTGCTTATGGTGCAGGATATCCAGCAGTCGATGCCAATGGTAAAGTGATTGGTGCTTCTTATACGGGTACTTACGCCAATGCACTCAATAATGCAGTTGCTACTGCTTGTCTATTACCAATAGCCAACAATGATGCTGCTACCTATACGCCAAACGTGCCAAAAACAGTCAATGTTTTAGCAAACGACATCACTGGCGATGTAGTAGTAGCCACTACGGTAAGTATCGTAGGCGGAAGTAGCCCCGATGTTGCTGGTGAGTTTTTGACAAAAGTAGTAGTAGGAGAAGGTACTTGGACTGTAAACCCAACTACAGGAGAAATTACATTTGCTCCTGAATCGGGTTTTACGGGAAATCCTACTGTTATACAATATACAGTTAAAAATGCACTGGGTAATGTCTCGAACCCTGCAACGGTCACGTTGACCAGCACTTGCCAAGCAGGCACAACTGCCCCAACGCTTAGTGCAACGACCAAAAGTAATACTTGCCCAGCGACCACGGTAAATTTGACAACCATTACGGCGAGTAATTTACCAGCCAACACAACGCTTACATGGCACAGTGGCACACCAGCCACGACCGCCAATAAAGTGGCTAACTCCGCCGCAATCACTACGGCAGGCACGTATTATGCGGCGTTTTTTGATGGAACGAATGCTTGTTATAGCACGGCAACAACGGCCGTAACGGCTACGCTTAGCAATTGCAATACACCTATGTGTGATACTGTACCAACGATTATCAAAAATTGATTTTTAAAAGGATAAAAATAATCATTGCAT
>JBKBSS010000122.1:0-6560 GCA_046291385.1 Emticicia sp.
TCCACTTTTTCAGTCATGGCTTTAAATTCGATAGTATTATCTACTACTAAATTACTGTAAGCAGGTTTTACCATGTACTGCTCAGTGATAGTTTTATAAACCGCAGGAATCACTTCATAACGTTTTGATGCCTCCTTCACGATAACTTGCTCGGTTTCAGTTTTGAATTGAGCAGGAATTACGTCTAATTTTTTGTAACCTTCACGCACCATTATTTGCTCAGTTGAGGGCTTGAAACACGGAGCATTTGCATCAGTTCCTTTGCCTAAACTACTACCCGTTACTGTGCTTTGATTGCAACCAACGATTTCATAACGCTTGTAAGCTGGGCGAGTTTCCATTTGGTCAGTTATGGCTTTGTAAGAACCTGAACCTGCTACTATTTCGGTTCTTTTACTTGGCTCTTTTACCATTACCTGCTCCGTAACAGTTTTGTAAGCCGAGGCTGATGCCTGAATAACTTTGCCACCTTCTTTTACAAGAACTTGCTCGGTAGTTGTGGTCAATTCTGGAGCAGAAACCGAAAGGATTTTGCCAGCTTCTTTCGAGATGTACTGCTCAGTACGAGTAGTAAATTGAGCTGGCTTTAAGCATTTTGCATAACATTTTCCTGGTACAGCATTTGGTGGGAGGTCACTCTGTGCTATTGAAAGCCCATAGCTAAACACCACTACTGACAGTGTCAAAAAGGAATTCTTCATCATTTTACTAATTGTTTTGGGGTTTTAAGTAAACTACTTTTATATACTGATTCACCTCTTTAGGTCTACTAATAAATAGTATTCGGTTGTATCTTGCACCACAGTGCCTACCAATACGATAACCTTAAACATAACAAATCCATTCATCTATTCAGACTCTTCGCAACTGTTCAAGTAACATAAATGAATTGGATTTTTATAAATATTACATAATCGACAACAAAATTACTTTTCAATATTTTTGTGTAAATTCTTTTTTAGTCCCTTATGAAAGGAGGCTCGTCATGGACTACAATTATATAAGAAAGACATGGTTTTTCTAAACCAAAAAGCAATGATAAAGATAATATTCTACAAACTAAAAGAAAGTCGGCACTTTTTTTTCACTCTTTCGATAATTTACTCTAAATTAGTCGCTGTTGATAAATAATATTTTTCTAATGAAAATTTCAATCATTGGTTCTGGAAATGTTGGCTGGCATTTGGGCATTGCCTTCGAGAACCATCATCACCCAATTTGTGAGGTATTTAGTCGAAATGAGGCGAAAGCCGAGAAGCTCAGTGCAATGCTCTACAAAGCAGAAGCAAAAACTGACCTTGATTTTTCGGAAAGTGAAGCCGAGCTGTTCATCCTTTCGGTGTCAGATGATGCAATGGAAGATGTTTGCTCAAAATTACTTCTACCCGAAAATGCGATTTTAGCTCATACATCAGGTAGTAAATCGCTTGATGATTTGCAGAAACTCATGCTCATTTACCACGATTTGCCCGTAAAATGTGCAGTTTTTTATCCTTTAATGACTTTTTCGATAGGAAAACGCCTTGATTTAAAGTCTGTCCCTTTTTGTATAGAAGCAGTTGATGATGAAACCGAACAGATTTTGGTAGGTATTGCCCAAGAAATGAGCGATACAGTCTATTTATTGAGTTCGGAAGAGCGAAAAGTACTACACGTAGCGGCGGTTTTTGCTTGTAATTTTACGAATCATTTATTGGCTTTATCGAAAAGTATTACTGATAATGAAAATCTTGAATTTGATTTATTAAAACCAATCATTTCGGAAACTTTCAAAAAAGCTTTAAAAGCCGAAAACCCCGCCGAAGTACAAACTGGCCCTGCCATTCGGAATGATAAAACCATCATCAATCGCCATCTTGATTACCTGAAAGATGATGCCCGATTATTAGAAATTTATGAGGTTTTGACGGAGAGTATTCAGCATATTTAGTCCACTGTCCACAAATGGCAGTCAACAAGTTGATAATTATTAAACAAAAAATCCTGCAAGATTTATGCCTTACAGGATTTTTTCAAGAAACATGATTTCAGAATTAAATCAAACCTTCGTTGCGGTTGATACAATCTAAATCTTCAAAAGCTACTTTCAAACGAGCAATCATATTTTCTTCGCCTTTGCGTAACCATACACGTGGGTCATAATATTTTTTGTTCGGAGAATCTTCACCGTCTGGATTTCCCAATTGTGTTTGTAGATACCCTTCTTTTTCTTTGTAGTATTTCAAAATACCTTCCCAAGTTGACCATTGAACGTCAGTGTCGATATTCATTTTCACTGCACCGTATTTGATGGCTTCTCTAATTTCTTCACGTGAGCTACCCGAACCACCGTGGAATACAAAGTTTACTGGCAATTCACCCGTTCCGAATTTCTCTTGAATAAAATCTTGTGAATTTTTCAAAATAATTGGCGATAATTTCACGTTACCTGGCTTATAAACACCGTGTACGTTTCCGAATGCCGCAGCGATTGTGAAATTTGGAGAAATTTTACCCAGTTCTTCGTAAGCATAAGCTACTTCCGAAGGTTGTGTATAAAGTTTCGAGCTATCAACGTCAGAGTTGTCAACGCCGTCTTCTTCGCCACCTGTTACACCCAGTTCGATTTCGAGCGTCATGCCCATTTTGGCCATTCTCTCCAAATATTTTGCACAGATTTCGATATTTTCTTCCAATGGCTCTTCTGATAAATCAATCATGTGAGAGCTAAACAATGGTTTGCCGTGTTGAGCAAAGAATTTTTCACCTGCATCCAACAAGCCATCTATCCAAGGTAATAACTTTTTTGCACAGTGGTCAGTATGTAATACAACTGGAATACCATACATTTCGGCAATTTGATGCACGTGCATCGCACCCGAAACTGCACCTGCAATAGCTGCTTCTTGATTTTTGTTTGGTAAACTTTTACCCGCATAAAATATAGCACCACCGTTTGAGAACTGAATAATCACTGGTGAATTTACAGCCTTAGCTGCTTCCATTACGGCATTCACAGAGTTAGTACCAACAACATTCACTGCAGGAAGGGCGTAATCATTTTCGTTGGCGTGACGTAACAAAGCATTTAATGCTTCACCTGTAACTACGCCCGACTTAATCAAATTTTGACTCATGGTAACGTTTTTGAATTTTAAAAAGAAATAATATTATTATAATGATAGATGAAGCCCAATTGATGAATTTTAATGCAAATTAATGATTTTTTGATGAAATATTGATATTTTGACATTAAAATTTAGGAAGTCAAGGAAGGCTTCGTTCGGAACGAAGCCTTCCTTTTAAACCTTAATACTTACTTTCCATCGTACAAAGCCTGAATATTAGCTGGTATTTCGGGGTCTTTGAGTGTGTTTCTCTTTTTATCGGTCATTCGCCAACGATGCAACCACGAAAAACCATTGGTAGTGATAACTCGCTCGGAACGACTATAAATTTCATCTTTTAGTGCTTCGTTTAATGTAATGAAGATGTAGCCTCGCTTCCTCATTAAATCAATGAGTTCGTTGAAATATTCGGCATTGAGTGCATTGGCGTGGCACAAGAAAATATGTTTGATTGGTCGGACTGCTACTTCTTGGGTGAGTTTTTCGTAATAATCAAAATAGGCTTCGGTGTGTTTCAAGTATTTTTCGGCCACTTCTTTCATCAAAGTTTTATTATTAGCTTTTAGGGCATCCATATAAACTTTGTTAAAAAGCCAATCGTCGGCATCAATCGTGACTGGTGCATTTTGGTAGCCTTTTTCTACCAAAAATGCTTGAAAACCATATTTTTTCAAACTATCAGAACCTGTGTGCAAAAACGGAAAACGAAAATATTTTTCGGTTTGACCGTATTTTTGTTTCAGTTTTTCGGTCAAAATCTCGCCCTTTAGGGTTTCAGCTTTAAATTCTTCAAGCGATAACTTACTAAAAGATGGATGTGAAAAAGTATGATTGCCCAACTGCTGACCATTGGCCAACCAAGCATCAAGCAAAGCAACACGTTCGTCGATTTGCCCTAACTTATAAACCGAATTTTCGTTGACAAATCCTACGGTTGTGAGTTTTTGCCGCTTAATCTTACTCAGTAGTTTTGAGGTTAATTCTTGGGCGTGTTTGAGCGAAAGTTCCTGCACAAAAGGCAGGTCATCAATCGTGATAGCGATTTGTTTTTGAGCTTTCGAGATAAAACTGATGAATAATAAAGAAGTAAGAATAAACCTCATCATATTTTTGTTTTTTAATCGAGTATTGATTATCACAAAGGCACGAAGAAGCGGTTCGCCGCCCGTACTGAGTTCTAATGAGAAAATCTCAATACTTTTATGCTGTTTCGTGCCTTTGTGAAAGATAAAAACTTACTTCACTACCGTTTTCATCATCAAATCTGCCACGAATTGATTTCCGATTTCATTCAAATGAACACGGTCAGTTGTTAAAATACCTGATTCTTTATTTGTAGCATTATTTTTAAGGTTATAACCGATAAATTCTTTGCGTAAATCTACCAGCGGACAATCAAATTTTGCAGAAATCGTACGAATAATGTTTGAATAATGATTCAAATCTCCATCTTGTTGATTGCTATTATCGGTGCGTTCGCCGATGGCGGCTGGTGTACAGCAAATTACTTTAATGCCTTGCGACTGCATTTTTTTGATAAGGGCAGTGTAGAAATTACCAAATTTATCGGCATCTGTGCCTGTTCCGTAGCTGGCTTTGTGCCAAACATCATTTACACCCACATAAATTACGACAACATCGGGCTTTTGCGAAAGCACATCATCTTCCATTCTCAGAAATAAATCATAGACTTTATTTCCGCCAATGCCCGCTCCTATGAGTTGAAATTTATCTTTAATGCCTTGTTTTTCGAGCATTTCTTTCATTTTTGTGATGTAGCCGCCAGGGTTTACGCCCGCTTGCGTAATAGAATCGCCAAAGAAAATGACCTTAGTTGGTTTGTCTTGCGTAAGAGAAAACATTGAAAGTGAGAGTAAAACTAAAAGTAGAGATTTGAAAGTGGTTTTCATTGAGTTTTATTAAAATGGAATGGTTGAATATAAACAGACGAAAGTAAAAAGATATTGGCAAAAAACAAAAAAACAGCGTAGCGGAAAATCCACTACGCTGTCCAAATTCCCTAAACTAAATACTAACTAATCTTTTTAAAATTGACTATTTTCTACAAATCTGTTGACTACTGACTATCGACCGTGAACTTTATTACTTCACTTCCATCGAGCGATATTCTGCTGGTGTTGGTGCGTGTGTTTCCAAATTTACTTCCTTCGTAATTACTTCTTTACCATTTGATATTTCAAAATGGTATTTGCCATCTGATAAGCCTACCAAATCAAATTTCTTTGAGAATCTACTTGCTTTCTTTCCAATAACTTCCGAATAAATCACTTCGTTGCGGTCATTTTTTAAGGCAATATCCAGTGCTTTTCCCTCTTGCTTTTCGATTAAAACATTAACTTTCATTGAGTTAATGATATGATACATGCCAACATTAAATGTGCGTTTACTTGCGGTTTTGCTTTCATCTTTTTTACCGATTGGCTCAGATGCTAATACTGTCGAGAATGTGAATACACTTGCTACAAGAGCGATTGCGAAGTTTTTTAGCGGAATACCGCCCATTGTCGTTTTCATAATTTTGTGACTTTTAAATGTTTGTAATTTTTATAGCTTTTTCGATTATAAGATGTTGTGATTGTTAGCGGCGTTGCACTATTTTGACCAATCGGCCGATATAAATGATGAGCGGTATTAGTAACTTAAAGTAACTTTACTTTTCAAGATTTCCTTTGTAATAATGTGGTTGCCGTTGGTAACTTCGATAAAATATTTACCAGCGGCAGATTCTGAAAAATCGAATCTAAAATTGTAAGCTGTTTCTTTTTTACCGATTCTCTGCTGCGTTAACACCGTTCCGTTTTCATCCATCAATTTTACAATGGCTATTTTATCAGCATCTTTTGTGAGCGTGAAATTCAATTTCATTGAGTTTGCTCCTCCTACTTCGTACATTCCAACTTTTAGATTACTCATTTTGTAGTTTGAAAGTGAGTTTGAAGTTGCGGCAGCTTCGTTTTTCTCTGCCTTTTTATCCTCAGCATTTGCATTGAAGAATACTGTTGTTGCTAATAAAACGAGGGCGATTGTTGATTGTAACGTTTTCATAATTTTTCTGTTTTGATTCTTTTTATTTTATTTTAGTCTTGTATCGCAACGGCAAAGCGTTTCTTAAATCTTACAAATTGTGTCCTGCCTTGTTTGATGATTCAAAGGTATGTTTAAACTTAGTACTATGTAATACAAACTACTTAAATGGTTATTTTAAAAGGACGAGTGGTTATTAGACTTGATAAGCCAAAACACTATCACAACAAAATTTTATTTCTTTTTATTCCCATTTCAATCTTATTAACCAATCAAAACCAAATATTGTTTTGTTTTAACGCCAAATATTCAACTGACCGTATATTGTTACTTAAAAAAGATGTGCCAATAACTTTAACATCGTATCATAGTCATACAAAATATTCATCATCAACACTTATAAAAACC
>JBKBSS010000122.1:6659-8963 GCA_046291385.1 Emticicia sp.
CTCCAAACAAAGAATCTTTTCTGATGTCGAAAAATTGTCCATTTTCGTACAATTAAATGTCATTTTTGTACAATATTTGATTTTGATTCACAAAACTTTATTACATTTGGGCGTAAAATAATCAACCTTCAATACTTAGATGAAAAAAGTTAAAATCATTGCTTCGGTTGCATTCGCCGTGCTTCTCAGTGCAAAATCTTATGCACAATATTCTTCAACTCCTCCAGCGGTTTCGCCAATGCCGATGAAACCCGAAATGACCGAAATTTGGGACCCAGAGGTGACGGTCGTAACGCCAGGAAAAACAAGTGCTGATGCTCCTTCGGATGCCATTATATTATTTGATGGCAAAGATTTGTCGCAATGGGTGAGTGCAAAAGATGGTTCGCCAGCCAAATGGGCCGTGATTGATGGCCGCATGGAAGTTGTGCCTAAAACTGGTGATATTAAAACAAAATTGAAATTTGGTGATTGTCAACTACACATTGAGTTTTCGGCTCCTGATGAAGTTGCGAGTGTGAGTCAAGGCCGTGGAAATAGTGGGGTTTTCTTCCAAGACCGCTACGAATTACAGATTTTGGATTCTTACCAAAACCGTACTTACCGTAATGGACAAGCGGGTAGTATATATAAGGACGTGGCTCCGCTCGTAAATGCTATGCGTAGCCCGCTGGAATGGAACACTTATGATGTAATTTACACTGCACCACGCTTCAAGCCTGATGGCCGTCTGGATTATCCTGCTCGTATCACAGTTTTGCACAATGGTGTTTTGGTTCAAAACAATACTACGATTTTGGGACTAACAAACTATATCGGCTTGCACATGTATCCAGAAGCTCACGGCGAAGACGTGATTCACTTGCAAGACCACGGCAATAAAACACAATTCAAAAATATTTGGATTAGAAGACTGTAATCAGTGAACAGTTTGCAGTAAACAGTTACCCAAAACAACTTCTTTCTTCTTCTGGAAAGAAGTTGTTTTTGTTTATGAGTAGCTTAATTATTGATAGCCAATAACTTCACGGCATCGCCATTCTTTACTTTTACATCGCTTTTCAAAATTACTTTATCGCCTACTTTTAAGCCTTTGGCTGTCCATTTTCCATCTTTTAATGTGGCAGGGATTGCCTTTACAAAGTAGTTTCTCAATTTTTCATTTTCAACTCCGCCAACACCTATTTTTATATTATCAACGGAATATTCCTTATTCTTAAATTGAACTGAAACTGCTTTTGCGATAGACTTTCCATCTTTGTCAACAACTACATAAACCGAACAAGTACCTTTATTATCACGAATGAGTCCATCGGTAATCTGAAAGTTTTTATCCACTACTCCTACCCGAACTGGCTTTGGTACTTTCGGAGGTGATGGTTTTTCTACACGAGCGGGAGCTTGTGGAGCAGTTGGACTCGAAACTCTTGCTGGTCGTGCTGGCGGGGCTACAAAATCTAACGAACGATGGTAGTAACGATTTCCATGACGAGTAACTTTTATACCCAAATTCTCACCTTTTACGCCAATTTCAAAATCTTTATCTTTCAAACTTAGTCTTCTATTCCAATTTTTGTCTTCATTCAACCAGTTATAGACTTTATCATAAACAGCGGCTGACTGCGGCTGTAAATCAATCAAAAGTTTATCGCCTTTCAAACGCACTTCAAAATCTTTTCTATCTTTAATTAAATTTTCATTCACCAAGAAATCAACAAATCTACGTAACTCTTTTTTCATGTGGCTTTCTTCTTCCTTAGCCAAGTTTTCAAGCACTTTTCCCTTTTCCTCCATAATTTTGCTGAGGCTATCCATTGGTTTGTTGTAGCGTTCCATGAGTTTACTCAAACTATCCATTGGCTGATGCAAACTATTCATTTTTTGCTCAAATGGTCGCATTTCTGCTTCTATTTTGTGCATTTCAGCTTCTTGAATCCTCATCATCTTTTCCAATTCACGCTCTTTTTTCTGCAAATCAGCTATTTTTTGCTTCACTTCGGCGGGCATTTTTCCATTATCATATTTCATTTCTAACTTTTGCATAGCCAAACTCGCTTCTTGCATTTCTATCGAAAGCTCTTGAATTTTTTTCTGCGGAATCTGCATTTTGCGAGAAATTTGCTCCGTTTCTGCACCATATTTTTCCATTTGTCCCCCATACTTGCCTTGCATCTGGAAACCATATTTTTCAATTTCCATGCTATATTTCTCCATTTCCTTGCCCAAACGCTCCATTTCGGCTTCTACTTCTTCAAGTGAAGTCGAATCATTTGAAATTGATGAAATTTCAATATTCTTCTTCGT
>JBKBSS010000123.1:0-8927 GCA_046291385.1 Emticicia sp.
TGAGGCGTAAAAACTAAACTTGTTTTTACCCCCAAAATAATTATGTTTAGTTTGTATTGAAGATAGTAAACAGACGAAAGATTTGCACCATCGGCTGTAAACAGTGGCCTAAAAATATCAACCTAACCAAGTTGACCAAGGAATGCGACTAAGAATCAGAACTAATGCCAAACCAAAGAAAATTGCTGTTTGCTTAAATTTACGGCCATTACCAACGGCACGTTTCACACGAGCATTTCCGACTGTGACCAAAACAACTGCAATGATGTTGGTGGTAGGATGCTCAATGTAGGCTTTTCTCAAAATACTATCTTTCATTGTTAGTTTCATGTCCGCAAAGGCAACTTGAGCTCCTGGTGAAACAAAAAGTAAGATTACTCCCAAAAGAAGCATTGTGTGCGTAGCTATCAAGGCAAACTTGTTGATTTTGAGGTGATTTGCCTCAAAACTTTTCTCGCTTGTCGAGCCAATGATTCCGTTGATAGTAGCCGCTGCCAATAATGCAAGTGCCGCAACTGCTAAATATGAGTGAATTGGTTGAATGATTGAGTACATATTGATTGTTTATCTAAAGTAAGGTAATTAAAAACTTGGTGCGAAGTTACGCCAGAATCATTTAATAACATAACTTCGCAGAAAGTGGTTTGTTTTTTTGTGGGGTGAACTTTTAGTTCGCCGAAATATTAAAAGTGACAACAATGAAATTTCAGAAATACTTTTTTTTTACGATATTTATTCTGTTCCTACTATTTGCATGGCTTTTTCCGCAATTTTTGCGATGCTTTTTTGTCGAATACGATAATTTTCAAGAAATAAAACCCAGTATTTTCGTAGAAGAAAAAACATCCAAAAAACAACAAGATTCACTATTGAAATATGTAGAAAATGCCGAAAAGCGTCTGAAAACCTTTTGGGGGAGCAAAAACGGACAAGCTAAAATTATTTTTTGTAAAAACTCAACAACTTATCAAAAATACGCCAAAACCACCGAAGGAGCAGGTTTTAGTATCGGAACGCCACTTGGTTCGTGGATAATCTTGAATCAAGATGGACTAAATGTTGATGTAATCGCCCACGAAATGTGCCACGACGAACTCATGACTAAATTGGGTTGGTGGAAAACAAAAAAACAGATTCCGACGTGGTTTGATGAAGGTTTGGCTTTGATGCTTGATTATCGCTTCGTAAGTACGCAAGATTCTATCCAACGCTACATTGATTATCGAACAGAATTGAGTTATCTAAGTCCAGTTTCGATTCCGCTGAATGAACTCAATACCCAAAAAGACTTTTTTGGGCAAGGCGAAGTTTTTTCTAAAATTGCCTATTTTACGTCGGCCGTTGAAGTTTCCCGCAAGATTTCTCTGAAAGGCAAAAAAGAAATTTTCAGAATCATTAATAAAACCGAAAAAGACGGAAGATTTGAGTTTTGAAGTTAAAAACCTGTAAGGTTTACAAAACCTTACAGGTTTAAATATCTTGACTATCAGTATTTTAAGTCAATCATCAACCATTAACCATCAACCATTAACCATCAACTCTATTATTTTACAAAAAACTTGACGAACTTTACAGGTTCAAAATACAAAGATTCTAATTTCAATGAATATTCTAATACTTGGTTCGGGCGGGCGTGAGCATACTTTTGCTTGGAAAATTGCTCAATCAAAAAACTGTACAAATCTTTTTGTTGCTCCTGGCAATGCAGGAACTGCACAATTGGCAACCAATCTTCCAATCGGAGTAAATGATTTTGAAGCCATCGGCAATGCTGTAAAAGAACACAAAATCGAAATGGTAATCGTAGGCCCCGAAGAGCCTTTGGTGCGTGGAATCGTCGATTTTTTTAAGAAAGATAAAGCTCTCAAAAAAATAAAAATCGTTGGGCCAGATGCGTCTGGGGCAAGACTCGAAGGCAGCAAAGACTTCTCGAAAGGCTTCATGCAGAAATATAATATTCCTGCGGGAGCTTCACAAACTTTCACGAAAGATACAATACAAGAAGGCTTGGCTTATCTCGAAACCCAATCTTTACCAATCGTTTTGAAAGCCGACGGTTTGGCCGCAGGAAAAGGCGTAATTATTGCCGAAACCAAAGCCGAAGCCCGTCAAGCCTTACACGAAATGCTCACCGAAGCCAAATTTGGCGATGCCAGTAGCAAAGTGCTTATCGAACAATATCTTTCGGGAATCGAATTGTCAGTTTTTGTCTTGACCGATGGTAAAAATTACAAAATTTTACCCGAAGCCAAAGATTACAAGCGTATCGGCGTAAACGACAAAGGCTTAAACACAGGCGGAATGGGTGCGGTATCGCCAGTGCCATTTGCCGATGCTGAGTTTTTGGGTAAAGTTGAAGAGCGAGTAGTGAAACCAACACTCGAAGGTCTGCAAGCCGAAGGCATCAAATATGTAGGTTTTATTTTCGTTGGATTAATGAATGTGGATGGTGAGCCTTACGTAATTGAGTATAATGCTCGCATGGGCGACCCAGAAACGGAGGTAGTTTTGCCAAGAATCAAGACCGATATGGTAAAATTAATGAAAGCAACCGCCGATGGGAAATTGGATAAAATCAAACTTTCGATTAATCCAAAAGCGGCAATTGCAACGGTTTCGGTAGCCAAAGGTTATCCCGAAGATTACCGCAAAGGTGACGTAATGACGATTCCCGAAGCCGAAAAAGATACGATTATTTTTCATGCTGGCACAAAAATCGCTACTGATGGTTCGGTAGAAACCAACGGCGGTCGAGTAATCGTAACAACTGGAATGGCACGCACGCTAAATTCTGCACGTAAAAAGTCGCAGGCAATGGCAAAAAAGATTATATTTGACGGAAAATATTTTAGAAACGATATCGGGAAAGATTTATTGAAGTATTTGGAAGATGAAAAGTAAGCAATTAGGTTTCTGTAAAGTATAGCACAAGTAAAAATTATGGAAATAGTACAAGAAGCAAATCGTTATTTGGACAATGCACGTCAAATATTGAGCGAAAAAGCAAACAAGGAAAATGGCTTGTACCAAGACAGAAAATATGTAAAGATGGCAGGACATACTGCCTACTCTGGTGTATTACTCGCTCTTGACGGAGTTTTGGGTACAAAAGCTAAAGGTCGCAAAAGTGTAGAATGGTACAAATCGGAGCTTTCAAAAGTCGATAAGAAAATTACCTCACTTTTTGATGCCGTTTACGATACCTTGCATTTGTCATTGGCCTATGACGGAAATCCAAGTGCAAAAGTTGCACAGGCTGGACTTGAAGATGCTGAGAAAATTATCAAGTGGGTTGAGCAGAAGAAACAGGCTTGAAAAGTACTGGAAGTAAAATAGGGTTTAAAACCTGTCAAAACTTTAGCATATTATCATACAAAACTATGCAAGTAACTTTAGAAATACCAGACGATAAATACGCTTCTTTCATGGAAGTTGTAAGAAATATCCGTTTCGTAAAGGTTCGTAAGGAAGAAAAACTTACGGCTTCTCAAAAAGAATTTGTAAATGATTTGAAACATTCATTAGAACAAGTAGAATTACATTTACAAGGAAAGATTCAATTACAAGATGCTTATGAATTCTTAGATGAGTTAGAAAAAGAAGAAGCCATTTCATTAAAATGAAAATTGTTATTACTGAAAGATGTAAGAAAAGGGTTCGTAAACTGAGTAAGAAATACGGTTCGGTAGCAAACGATTTTCGTGATTTTCTTATTTCTTTACAACAAAATCCTTTTCAGGGTGACGCACTTGGTAAAAATTGTTATAAGGTACGAGTTGCGATAGCATCGAAAGGAGTAGGAAAATCTTATGGAGCAAGAGCGATAACTTGCGTAAAAATTGTTGATGACATCATATATGTACTATCAATGTATGATAAGTCTGAACAAAAAGATATTTCAGACCAAGAACTTGATTTTCTATTGAAAGAAGCAGGGCTGAAATAAGTTTTCAACATCGACAGAGTAAAATTACTCGTCGAACTATATATATAACATACAAAAATGGGCTGTGGACAATGTTCATCGGGAGGTTGTGGAGCAGTAAAAGCAATAGGCCAAACCGAAAAATCGAATCATAAAACCGTGGCAGGATGCTCTTCTGGAGGCTGCTCATCGGGTGGATGCAATAAAATGAACGCTTACGACTGGTTGTCTAATATGGACGTACCACGCTCGATGCGTTATGATGTAGTGGAAGTAAAATTTAAAGGCGGACGAAAAGAATATTTCCGTAACACCAATAATCTTGACCTCTACACGGGCGATTTCGTAGTTTGCGAAATGGCTTCGGGCTACCACATTGGTAGCGTTTCGTTGCAAGGCGAATTGGTTCGTTTGCAAATGATTAAGAAAGGTCTCAAAGACAACGACGAACTCCGCAAAATTTTACGAGTAAGCACCGAGCGTGACCTCGAAAAGCATCAGCAAGCCATTACTCGTGACATGCCAACGATGTATCGTGTGCGTGAAATCTCGAAGGAATTAAAGCTACAAATGAAAATGTCGGACGTAGAATTTCAGTCCGATAATACAAAAGCTACGTTTTATTATTCAGCCGACGACCGTGTTGATTTTCGTGAAATGATTAAACTTTTGGCCTCTGAATTCAAAATCAGAGTCGAAATGAAGCAAATCAGTTTGCGTCAAGAAGCAGCTCGTGTGGGTGGAATTGGCTCGTGTGGCCGTGAATTGTGTTGTTCGACATGGCTCACAGATTTCCGTGCGATTCCGACTTCGGCGGCTCGTTATCAGAATCTTTCGCTCAATCCTGCCAAACTTTCGGGTCAGTGTGGGCGTTTGAAATGTTGCTTAAACTACGAATTAGAAACCTATCTTGATGCCCTGAGCGATATTCCGACGGTAGAAAAACCTCTGAAAACTGAAAAAGGAAATGCGGTTTTGCAGAAAACTGATATTTTTCGTCGTATCATGTGGTTTAGCTACAACAACGACATCAACTGGCATTCATTACCGATTCATCAAGTGGTAGAAATCATGAAGATGAACGAAAAAGGTATTTTGCCAAATTCGCTCGAAGACTTGAATCTGATTGATTCGATTGTGGTTGATAAAAACGCTCCAAGAAACTCTGACTTAGACCGCCTGGATAAAAAATATACGGATAAAGGTAAAAAGCCACAGCAAAATTCGGGCAATAAAAACCAACAAAATCGCTCAAATCAGCCGCAGCAAAATCGTGGAAATAACAATCCACAGGGTGGTTCTCCACAAGTTGATTCTGCCAAACAACAAGAAGCGGTTGTTCCGAAAAATAATAACCAGCAGCAAAACAAAGGCGGCTCTCCGCAGGGGGGGAAACCGCAGGGTGGTTCTCAGCAAAATCAAGGTAATAATCCGCAAAAAAATAACCAGCAAGGGGCTAATAATCAGAATCGTAATAATGCGGTTCAGCCAAATCAGCAGGGCGGACAAAAAGCTCAACAGGGTGGCGGCTCTCCGCAAAATCAAGGTAATAACCAACCTAAGAATAATCCGAATAACAACAAAGGTGGTTCTCAGCAGAGTGGTCAACCAAATCAGCAGAAGCAGGCAAATCAGCAGCCTAAACCGCCGCAACAAGGTGGGCAAAATCCAAATAAGCAAGGCAATCAGCAGGGTGGCTCTCCAAAGGGAAATTCACCACAAGAGGGCGGACAACCACAGGGAGGAAAACAACCAAATAATCAGCAGGGAGAGAAACAAAATCCCAACCAGAATCGCCCGAATAACCAAGGGGGAAATCAAGGGAAACCACAAAATCCTCAGCAGAAGAAAGGGCCAAACAATAACCCCCAGAATAAACAAGGCGGCGAAAAACCAACTCCGCCAACTGAATCATAAATATTAAAATCCTGTAAGGTTTCAAAAACCTTGCAGGATTGAATTGTGAAATAAAAACGTACTTTGTTTAGCACGAAGTATAAATAAAGAGTATTATGAATTTCAAACAAAAATTGATACAAAACCTCAAAAAAGCATCAGCTATTAGTTCAATGCTCGTGCTTTCGATATGGGTTTTATCTTGCGATAGTAATGCAATTTTCAAATCTTACGAGGATTTGAAAGATACCAATTGGTACGTAAAAAATGTGCCTTCGTTTACATTTGAAGTCAAAGACGAAACCATTCCTTACAATATTTATTTGTTGATTCGCAATGCTTCGCAGTATTCGTACAATAACCTCTATTTAACTCGCTATATTTATGGGCCAGATGGCAAGCAAATAAGCAATCGCCTCGAAGAAGTTACGCTTTTCGACTCGAGAACAGGAAAACCTTTGGGCGAAGGATTAGGCGATATTTGGGACCATAAAGTGCTTTCGACTCGTAATTTTATGTTTCCGAAAAAAGGAAAATATACCATCAAGTTGAAGCAGTATATGCGTCAAGACCCACTTCCTTCTGTAATGTCGGTTGGCATAAGCGTGGAAAAGACTTTACTGCCAAAACAATAAGTTACTATTTGAAGTTTGAAGTTTGAAACCTGAGTTATAAGTTTTAAATTAAATAACTCAGCAATCCAGTAAAAACTAAGAACTAAAAACTCAATGAATTTTTTGCCTCTTTTTCCGCTAAATTTAGTGGTCTTTCCGCACGAAGACCTCAATCTTCACATATTTGAGCCACGCTATCGTCAGTTGATAAATGAATGTCTCGACGAAAAAAAGACTTTCGGAATTCCTGCCTTTGTCAATAATAAATTACTTGGCTATGGTACAGAAGTTGAGGTAAAACTGCTTTCAAAACGTTATGGAGATGGCCGAATGGACATCAAAACCAAAGGCTTACGTATTTTCAGAATTGTGGATTTTCAGAATCCAGTTCAGGGGAAATTATACGCTGGCGGCGAAGTAGTTTTTATTGAAAATGAAGATTTAAGCGAAGTTATTAATCCATATTTATTGAGTTTGGTCGAAAAATTGTATCAACTTCTAAAAGTAAAAGTTGATTACGAAAAGCCAGAATATATGCCTTTTAGCTACCGAATTGCCCATAAAATTGGTATTTCGATGCAAGAAGAATACGAAATTTTGACAACTTCCAGCGAAAAAGTCAGACAAGAAATTTTGACTGACCATCTGGAGCGAATTATCCCAGTCGTAACCGAAATCGAGCGAACCAAAGAGCGTATCGCCATGAATGGTCATTTTAAAGAACTCGACCCTTTGAATTTTTAGGAAAATGCTTGCCGTACTTGCATTATTTGGAATTTTGTTTTTGTACTTTTTTACAGGTATTTTTTCATTTCATCGACGTTCACTCGATTGGAATGGTGAAAACTCGTTTCTGAAAACTCCTCGAACTTATCGTGCCAGCTTTTTTTCACTGATTGACATTCTTTTTTCGTTTTTGATTCTCATGGCGATTGTCATTTTTTTAACGAGTTTTAGCATAAAATATAATTCACTTGCTCAGTTTCTTGTCGTGTTTGTGGCACTTGCTACTATGCTTGTTCCCTTTCTACATTTCCGAATCAAGTATCAGTATTGGCAGCAAAATCGCCTGAAAGATTATGTTTTCGACCCAATTTTAAAGAAAATCACTATCATTGGTGAGAGTACTGAGTCGTTTAATTTTGATGATATTCAAGTTTTAGAATATTACGTCGCTACCAATTATCAACTCACAGAAGGATACATAAAATTGATTTTTAAAGACGCCCGCCCGCCCATTTTCCTTACTCCTCTATTACCTTGTTATCCAATCTTGCTCGATTTCTTCGTGGGTGTAGAAAAACAGCTAATCAATCAAAGAATTTTTGGAATAGGTTGATTATATTTACTGCTTTCAAAGGCATTCATCAACCCTAATTCATCAAAAATGAGAAAAATCTCTCTCCTATTTGTTATTCAGTTTTTTATTCAAACTACTTTCGGTCAAGCCCTTACGGTCGAAAAAATCATGCAAGACCAATCAAAATGGATTGGCACTTCACCAAGTAATATTTTTTGGTCGGAAGACGGCAAAACGCTTTACTTTTCGTGGAATCCCGATAAAAACAAGGGTGATTCACTCTATAAATTTGTTTTGCCCGACAGAACTCCCGTAAAAGTTACACCCAAAGAACGCCGAGCATTGCCCGCTCAATCGGGAACTTACAGCCCAAGTCGCTCAATGAAAGTTTACGAAAAACAAGGTGAACTTTACTTGATTTATACCAAAACCTTGAAAGTCAAGCAGTTAGCCAATACAATTGAGCGTGAATCGAACCCGTATTTTAGTGGTGATGAAACAAAAATCATCTTTGGTAGAAGCAATAATTTATTTAGTTTGAGTTTAGAAGATGGCACAATTACGCAATTATCAAACTTTCTTACAGGTAGTAAAAAAGCTGAAGCAAAACCTGCCAGTGATGAAGAAAAATGGTTGAAAGCCGACCAATTGGCAATGTTTGAGGTTTTGAAAGAACGCAAAGAAAAAAAGGAAGAAGCCGAGAAAAATGCAAAAGCCGATTTAGCCAAACGCCCAAAAGAAATTTATACCGAAGATAAAAGTTTGGAACAACCCCAAATCAGCCCAGATTTAAGGTACATTACTTATCGACTTTCGGTACAGCCCAAAAATGCAAAAACTACGATTGTGCCAAGCTATGTAACCGAATCGGGTTTTACGGAAGATATTGCGACTCGTACAAAGGTTGGTTCGCCTTTGGCAACTTACGAAAACTTCGTTTATGACATAAAGAAAGATACTGTTTATCAGGTAATTACGAAAGATATTCCAGGAATTATGGAGCAACCAGAATTCTTGAAAGATTATGCCAAGAAAGATACAACCAAGAAAAAGCCAGTTGCTCGAAAAGTGATAGTTTTAGGGCCAGTTTGGTCGCCCGATGGCTCGTATGCGGTTGTAAATATTCGTTCGGTTGATAACAAAGACCGCTGGATTATGCAACTCGACCCTTCAACTGGAAAACTAAGATTAC
>JBKBSS010000124.1:0-8926 GCA_046291385.1 Emticicia sp.
GGTTTAAAATCAATTCTTTTGGGCTTTGGTTTAGATTCTGATGCTTTACACTCACCAAATGAGCATTATGGTTTGTTTAATTTCTTCAAAGGAATCGAAACTATTCCCTTGTTTTTCAAGCATTATGCGGAGTTGATGAGGTAAAAATAATAATATTATGAAAAATTCAACGATAAATATCGACCCAGAAATTATGAGTGGCGAACCTGTTTTTCGTGGAACACGAGTAACCATTAAAACACTTTTTGATTATCTTGAAGAAGGAGATATTAGTGATTTTTTAGAAAATTTCCCCTATATCACAAGAGAAATGGTTACCGATGTTTTGAAAGAAGTCGCAAGCAGAGGCATACCCAAACAAAAAAAATATGCTACTGCTGCTTGATGAAAATATAGGTGTCGAAATTCAAAAAATGCTTTTTGGATACAATACAAAAAGTATTCGAGATATGGGTTGGTTGGGTAAAAAAAATGGTGAATTGATGAGGTTAATTTCAGAAAATGATTTCGACATCTTCATTTCTACGGACAAGAATTTGCCCTATCAACAAAATTTATCAAAACTTACCTATGGTTTATGGATTTTGGATACACCAAAAAATGATGTGAGTACTTTGAAGCTATTTGTTCCTCTTATAATTCAAGAAATCGAAAAACTAAAAGGTCAGAAGCCCGAAACTGATTTAAAATATATCATTGTTGAAGGTTTTAGCACAGGAAAAAAGAAACGAAAAGTATGACGCTCAATTCCTTTGCTTTTTTAAGCAAGTGCGGAGTTGGTGAAAATGATTAAAATTTGAAAAGATACGATTATGTCACTTGGCTTAGAAAAATTAGCAACCGAATCATCTTCAAACTACGATAATCTCGAAAAAATGTCAGTTCGAGAATTACTTGAAGGCATTAATAATGAAGATAAAACGGTGCCTTACGCCGTAGAAAAATGTATTCCACAGATTGAAGCATTGGTCAATCAGATTGTGCCACGCATGAAATCAGGCGGACGTTTGTTTTATATTGGTGCAGGCACAAGCGGACGTTTGGGCGTTGTAGATGCTTCTGAGTGTCCGCCAACGTTTGGTGTGCCTTTCGGAATGGTTGTGGGAATCATGGCGGGCGGAGATAAAGCTATCAGAAAAGCTGTCGAAAATGCCGAAGATGATATTGAGCAAGCATGGAAAGATTTACAAGAACATGAAATAAATGCAAACGATTCTTTGATAGGAATAGCGGCTTCGGGTCGCACACCTTACGTGATTGGTGGTTTGCGTACAGCCCGTCAAAATGGAATCTTGACGGGTTGTGTGGTTTGTAATGCAGGAAGTGCCGTAGCAGCCGAAGCCGAATATCCAGTGGAGGCAGTGGTTGGGCCAGAGTTCGTAACTGGTAGCACCAGAATGAAGTCAGGAACTGCCCAAAAATTGGTGCTAAACATGATTTCTACCTCAGTTATGATTCAACTCGGTAGAGTGAAAGGCAATAAAATGGTGGATATGCAGCTTACTAACCTTAAATTGGTAGAAAGAGGCGTAAGAATGGTAATGAACGAATTAAATATTTCGCACGAAGAAGCAAGCGAACTTTTACATACATACGGCAGCGTAAGAAACGCTGTGGATAATTATGAGAGATGAGATATGAGACATGAGATTTTTCAAAAAATATCTCATGTCTCATATCTCACATCTCATATCTAAAAAAATGTGGGACTGGTTTTCAATAGATTGGCTTAGTTGGCAAACCCTACGTTCGTTCGTTTGGGCTGAAAAACTATACCTTTACGCTATCATCGGAGTTCCATTTTTATTCCTTTTTCGTTGGCTTTTTTATACTCGTGGGCAACAAAAGTTGGGGCTTTCACTGACGAGTTATCAGCTTCGTACCAACTGGGTTAGTTACCTGCGTTTTATTCCTCCGATATTTTTTATACTGGGTATTATCTGCGTTTTATTGTCGTTGGCACGGCCGCAGCGAGTGCGAGAAAGTAAAGAACAGTTTTCGGAAGGCATAGATATTATGCTCGCCATTGACATTTCGGAGTCGATGCTGGCAACTGATTTAAGCCCAAATCGTTTGGAAGCTGCCAAAAATGTTGGGCATGAGTTCATCAAAGGGCGTTTTCAAGACCGTATCGGCTTAGTGGTTTTTGCAGGAGAAGCATTTTCAATGTGTCCACTTACGACTGATTATGAAGTGCTGAACGAATATCTCAACGAAATCAATAGTAATCTTATAAAAACAACAGGAACGGCCATTGGCAGTGCTTTAGCCACCTGTATCAACCGTTTGCGTGAGATTCCGAGTAAAAGTAAAGTGGCCATTATTTTGAGCGATGGAGATAATACAGCAGGTTCGCTCGACCCACTCGCCGCTACTGATTTAGCAAAATCGTTCGGTATAAAAGTTTATACGATTGCTGTCGGAGGGAATAATAACGAAGTAAAAGTTGATGAAAATACCCTCCGAGAAATCGCTCGTGAAGGAAACGGACAGTTTTTTAGAGCAACCGATAACCAAACCCTCCGAAATATCTTCGAGCAAATCAATCGCCTTGAAAAAGTGAAAGTCAAAGATAACGTATATCGTGATGTAGAGGATTTTTACTATATCTACCTCAATTGGGCGGTAGTTTTCTTGCTAACGGCTTTTTTCTTTAAAAATACTTTCATTGGGAATATTTTGGAGGATTGAAAGCTAACGCTGTATCATAAAAAAGAGCCGTTGCATGCAACGGCTCTACGCATATTAATGTTCTGATCAAACCAAATCGCCATACAAATCAAATTCTTCGGCATTATTGATTTTTACGTTGGCAAAATCTCCCATTCTTACGTACTGCGAAGCTGGTACAAGTACTTCATTATCAACCTCTGGTGAGTCGAATTCTGTTCTTCCGATAAAATAACCGCCTTCTTTTCTATCAAATAAAACTTTGTAAGTGTTTCCGATTTTTGCTTGGTTCAATTCAGCCGAAATGCCTTGTTGAAGTTCCATAATAATATCGGTGCGTTCTTGTTTTACTTCGGCAGGAATATCATCGGGCATCGTAAACGAATGCGTATCATCTTCGTGCGAATATTGGAAAACGCCCAATCTGTCGAAACGCATTTTTTCTACGAAATGATACATTTCTTCAAAATGCTCTTCGGTTTCGCCTGGGTGACCAGCAATTAAAGTCGTGCGAATAGCAATTTCGGGAATTTTTTCACGAATGGTATTTATCAAAGTCTCAGTTTTTGGTCGGTCAATGCCTCGACGCATAATTTTCAATATTTCAGACGAACCATGTTGAAGCGGCATATCCAAATATTTACAAACATTCGAGCGGTTTTTGATAACATCCAACACATCCATCGGAAAACCTGACGGATAAGCATATTGCAGACGAATCCAGTCGATGCCTTCAACGTCCGATAATTTATCAAGTAGTTCGGCCAAATTTCTTTTCTTATAAATGTCAAGACCATAATAAGTGAGGTCTTGAGCAATCAGAATCAGCTCTTTTGTGCCTTTTTTTGCTAAGTTTTGTGCTTGCAAAACCATTTCGTCCATAGGGCGGCTTACATGTCCGCCACGCATGAGCGGAATCGCACAGAAACTGCACGGGCGGTCGCAACCTTCGGCAATTTTTAGGTAAGCGTAGTGAGCTGGCGTAGTCAAAAGGCGTTCACCTACTAACTCGTGTTTGTAATCGGCTTTTAGCGTTTTTAGCATTCTTGGCAGTTCATTTGTGCCAAACCACGCATCAACCGTCGGTATTTCGACCGAAAGTTCATCTTTATAACGATGTGATAAACAGCCAGTTACATAAACTTTATCGACAATTCCTGCTTCTTTTGCATCGACATAACGCAAAATCGTGTCAATAGATTCTTGCTTGGCATTATCAATAAAACCACAAGTATTGATGATAACTATATTGGCATCATCTTTTTTCGACTCGTGTTCAACCTTCATGCCATTGCCTTTGAGTTGGGTATAAAGTACCTCCGAATCGACAATGTTTTTCGAGCAGCCGAGAGTAACGATATTGATTTTATTTTTTACTATTCCTTTTGTTTTCATTCTTGTTTATTTAAACGATTCTGGAGAATCGTTCCACATTTTTTTGCAAAGTTCGGCAAAAATACCTTGTTTTCCTATTCAAAAAGCTGGCTTTGAGTAGTTTTACTGCGATTCTGCCGAATCACTCCACAGGGTTTTATATATTGCATCGAAAAATGAATTTATGGTTGAAAAAATGACTCGTTCAAAAGAAATACCCAAGCTAAATCCTTCGCAGTTTGATGACTACCTTTTTGGAAATTGGAAACCCAAAGTTTCGAGTTTGTATGAGCATTTTCATATCGAACGCATCGAAAACTATAAATCTTTTCTGAAATTGCCCGTTTTACCGCATCGGCGTTCGGTCTATTTTTTCTTGTACGTAACCAAAGGTTTCGCCATCAGAAGCAAAGGTTTGAGTAATTACGAAGTAAAAGCCAATACATTTTTTTGCCTTTCGACTGACCAAATCACTTCGCTCGAAGCCATTTCTGACGATATTGAAGGCTTTTATTGCCATTTTCAACCCGAAATTTTCAATCAGCCACTTTTAAATATTGACATCGAAAAAGATTTTTCGTTTTTTCAGATTACGGCCGAGCCGCTCATTCAAATTGCCGAGTCCGAACGAATTGTGCAGCTTTTAGAAATTTTACTTTCCGAACGTACCCGTAATGAAGATAATCGTGCCGAAATCATTGCTCTTTATCTCAGTGCATTTTTAAAAGAAATTACGCATTTCGATAATCAAACGCCCAAAAATGGCAATAATGCAGCTTCAAATCTTACGCAACGCTACAAAAACTTACTTTCTGAACTTATTTACGACAAAAAAACTGTTACCGAATTTGCTGAAATTCTGGCGGTTTCACCCAATCATTTGCACAAATGCGTAAAGACTACAACTGGAAAATCGGCCCACGAATTATTGGAAGAAATGAGGGTTTTAGAAGCCAAAGTTTTGCTCAAACAAACGCCCATGCGGATTGCTGAAATTGCGTTTAAAATCGGTGGCTTTGAACCAAGCGATTTTTCGAGATTCTTTAAATCTAAGACAGGAATTTCGCCAAAAGAATACCGAAATCTTCAAAATTGATTGTTTTTGCTTATTTTATCTTTCCTTTTGCCTATGAATCTTTCTTTTTATTGTTCAGTTTTGTATTGAAATAAGTCAATCAGTTTTTGAATACATAAAATGCAAGAAATAAAATCTCCCACGGCGTCAATTCAATTAGAAATTAGAGACGAAATCTTGTTGGTGGCCATCAATCGCCCCGAAAAACGCAATGCCTTCAATGATGATTTGGTTTTGGGTATCGAAAAAGTCTTTGAAAATATTCCTTCGCAAGTTCGTTGTGCAGTTATTTATGGTTTAGGAAAACATTTTTCGGCAGGTCTCGACCTTTCGGAGCTGAAAGAACGTGATGCTGTGCAGGGGCTTCATCATTCAAGAATGTGGCACCGAGTACTTGAAAAAGTACAATTTGGAACTGTGCCAGTGGTGGCGGTTCTGCACGGTGCAGTTGTGGGTGGTGGACTCGAACTGGCATCTGCTTGTCACATCAGAGTTGCCGAAACCAGCACTTTTTATGCACTTCCCGAAGGACAAAGAGGGATTTTTGTGGGTGGCGGAGCGTCAGTACGAGTGCCAAAACTAATCGGGATGGCTCGAATGATGGACATGATGTTTACGGGAAGAGTTTATAAGGCCGAAGAAGGCGAACGAATCGGTTTAGCTCAATATTTGGTCGAAGAAGGTCAAGGACTCGAAAAAGGAATCGAATTGGCAAAGAAAATTTCCTCAAATGCAGGAATGACCAATTACGCACTCATGCACGTATTACCAAAAATCGTTGATTCTGGCCAAAACGAAGGCTTAATGATGGAAAGCTTAGTTGCGGCAATTTCGGCCGATGCCCCCGAAGCTAAGAAAAGATTAACTGATTTTCTGGAAGGAAAAGCCAAGAAAGTAGGAGAATAAACAAATTTTCGATTATTAATTATCAAACATCAAGCATTAAACACCAAACATTCAACATTTAGATAGAATGTACAAAAACACCCAATTCGGCCCTACCAAGACTCATAAAAAACAACTCGAAAATGCGGTTGTTCATTTCAAAAATGAGCAATTATTGGCCGATTTTCCTATAAAAATTACTGATAAATTAGTGCATTGGGCAAAAACAAAACCTAACCATACTTTTATCGGTAGAAGAAATCCAGCCACGAGAGATTGGGAGAAATTATCTTATATTGAAACGCTCGAAAAAGTAAAAAGCGTTGCCCAATATTTATTAAATCTCGAATTTACGCCCGATGAAACGGTTGTAATTTTATCAGAAAATAGCCTCGAACACGCCCTTTTGGTGCTGGCTTCGGTGCATATTGGTATTACTTACACGCCCATTTCTCCACCATATTCTTTGGTTTCGGATGATTTCGGTAAACTCAAACATTGCCTTGAACTAATGACTCCAAAAGTCATTTTTGCCCAAAGTGGCAAGGTTTATCAAAAAGCAATCGAGCTTTCAAAAACACTTTTTCCCGATGCCATTATTATTACCGTTGATGGAGAAAATGGTGTTTATTTTCAAGAAATACTCAACACAAAGCCTACGCTCGATGTTGAAGTTGCCGCAGCGAAAGTAAATGCTGATACGATTGCCAAAGTTTTGTTTACTTCGGGTTCTACTGGCCTGCCCAAAGGCGTAATGAATCATCAAGGAATGTGGTGTGCTAATTTACAGCAGATTACGCAGGTTTTACCATTTATGCAGCAACAATCCCCAGTTTTTATCGACTGGCTTCCGTGGAATCATACTTTTGGTAGTAATCATAATTTTGGATTGGCTCTTTATAATGGCGGAACGATTTTGATTGATGATGGCAAACCAACCCCCAAAGGCATCGAAGAGACGGTTCAGAATCTTCGAGAAATTTCTCCAACTGCTTATTTTAATGTTCCAAAAGGCTTTGAAATGCTGATTCCGTATCTTGAAAAAGAACCAACTTTGCGTGAAAATTTCTTCAAAAATCTCAATATTTTGTTTTATGCAGGAGCAAGTTTGGCTCAACCAGTTTGGAATCGTTTGGAAGAATTGGCGGTCGAAACCATTGGCGTAAAAATTCCGATTATTACGGGTTTGGGTTGTACCGAATCAGGCCCTTCGGCGATGTTTGCCAATTGGGGCGGAGCATTTTCTGGACTTTTGGGTGTGCCAGTGGCAGGAATGGACGTAAAACTTGTTCCCGATGGCGATAAAATGGAAGCTCGCTATAAAGCCCCGAATGTAACTAAAGGTTATTGGAGAAACCCCGAAGCGACGGCGGCGGCTTTCGACGAAGATGGTTATTACAGAACTGGCGATGCCGTAAAGTTTTTAGACGAAAACAACCCCGACAAAGGTTTGGTTTTTGATGGAAGAATTGCCGAAGACTTTAAACTCTCAACAGGAACTTGGGTAAATGTGGGGGTTTTGAAAGTAAAAGTTATCTCGACAGGTTCGCCAATTATCCAAGATGTGGTGCTGGCAGGTTTGGATAAAGAATATATTGGAGCAATTTTATTTTTAAATGCTGATGCTTGCCGAAAATTAGCTAATTTATGTGCCGAAATTTCTAATAAAGAAGCATTTACTCACTCAGAAATAGAAAATTTTATCAATAATTGGTTGACGGAGTTCAATAAAACAGCAACGGGAAGTTCGACTGTCATTAAAAAATACGTGATAGCTCTCGAACCACCATCAATTGATTTGGGCGAAATAACCGATAAAGGTTCGCTGAACCAAAGAGCCGTTTTGAAGTATAGAGCGAATTTGGTAAATGAAATGTTTTAAGTAGGACAGATTTGTAATCTGTCACGCTGTGGAATAAGTTTCAAAAAGTAATTACTGACAAAAATTATGCTATAAAAATATAATCATGAAAATAGAAAACAACACATTCTTAGTCACTGGAGGAGCGTCAGGTTTAGGTTTTGCCACCGCCCAAATGATTGTAGAAAATGGCGGAAATGCTGTTTTACTCGATGTAAACGAAATAGCAGGAATAGCCGCCCAAACAAATTTAGGAACAAAGTCGAAATTCATAAAAACCGATGTAACCAACGAAGAACAAGTACAAAATGCTGTAAATCAAGCAGTTGAAGCATTCGGAAATCTTGCAGGTATCATTAATTGTGCAGGAGTTGGCCCCGCAAAAAGGGTTGTTGGTAAAGATGGCCCGCACGCTTTAGATTTCTTTCAAAAAGTAATCAATATAAATCTTATCGGCACTTTCAACACTCTCAGATTGGTAGCCGATAAAATGCAAAACAATGAACCAAATACTGAAGGTGAAAGAGGAATTATTATAAACACCGCCTCGGTAGCAGCATTCGATGGTCAAATTGGACAAGCGGCTTATTCAGCATCAAAAGGTGGAATTGTGGCCATGACTTTGCCAATTGCCCGTGAATTTGCCCGAATGGGTATCAGAGTGATGGCAATTGCACCAGGTATTTTTGAAACGCCATTATTGGCCTCCTTACCGCAAGAAGCCCAAGATTCATTGGGCAAACAAGTGCCATTTCCACCACGTTTGGGCAGACCAGCAGAGTTTGCCGCTTTAGTAAAACAAATTATTGAAAATACCATGCTCAACGGCGAAGTAATCCGACTTGATGGTGCAATCAGAATGGGAGCTAAATAATGTTAAATGCTGAATGTTTGATGTTGAATCAAGCATTTATCATTCAACATCAAACATTAAAAATATGATAGACATAAATAAAGTAATTGCCATAGACGTACACACGCACGCCGAAGTTTCGTGTTGCCAACCGCATGATGATTATCGTCCAGAATTAGATGAGGCTTTTGCCAAATATTTTAAGTCA
>JBKBSS010000125.1:0-8914 GCA_046291385.1 Emticicia sp.
TCGGTTTATAAAAACCTACTTTCGGCTTATGATTTGAAAGAAATTGGTCGAGGAAGTGGCGGTGCTGATATTGGCCCGTTGGGTCAGCAAGGTACTTTATTGATTGGTTTTAAGCCAGATTCGCAACGTTATTTCGATTTTCACCACGCAAAAACCGATACGCTCGAAGCCGTAAATGAGCGTGAACTAAATCTCGGAGCTGCGTCAATGGCCGCCTTGGTTTATTTGCTTGATAAATACGGATTGTAAGAATTTACGATTTAACAATGTCCCCCTTTAGGGGTTTACATATATCCTTCAACACCTAAGCCAAATAGTGCAAAATCATATTTCACTGGGTCGATTGGGTCGAGTTGTTTGAGATTTTGCGTGAGTTCGACGGCCGTTTGCCAGTCGGGTTTGGGGCGAGTTATCAGACCAAGTTTTCGAGCTACACGCTCAACATGAACATCGCAGGGACATATCAGCTGCGATGTTTTTATTTTATCCCAAATACCAAAATCAACGCCTTTGTTGTCTTTTCTGACCATCCAACGCAAAAACATATTGATACGCTTGCACGAAGAATTGCGGGCGGGCGTAGCCACGTGTTTACGTGTACGAATCGGGTAATCTTCCAAGCCGAAAAAGACGTTTTGAAAGTTTTCTAAACCTACTTTAATATCTTCATCTTGCAGCTTCAAGCCCACTAAAAAAGCATTTTCGAGCGAATCATTTTTTGCGTAAAAATCCTTAAAAAACTCTATAAAATAAAGTGTATCGGTAGCATTAAAAGTACGATGTTTGAAGGCAAGAAAACGTTTGAGGTCAGAATCTTGGTGATTTTTTATGAAATCGTAGGGAGCATTATCCATGAAACCGATAAACTCATTACATTTATTGATGATGGTTTTTCGTTGCCCCCAAGCGAGGGTTGCTGCAATAAAACCCGTAATTTCGATGTCTTGTTTTTTACTAAACTGATGCGGAATACAAATTGGGTCGAACGGAATAAAGTCAGGTTGATTGAACAACTCATACTTTTCATTCAATAAATCAATAATGATTTGCGACATTGTTTATGATTTTATCTTTTTCAACAACCAAACAACGGCATTGGAAATCCACGAAAAAACTGCCAAAATTGCGGTAAATAAAAAACCGAATACGGTGATAAAAGGATATAGGATAGCAAATAAAACCGTCCAAATTTTTGACTTGGTTTGCATGAAAAGCGAAAAAATGAATTGAGAAAATTTGAATCTCACTGTGGACTGACAACTGCCGACCGTGGATTATTAATTACTAACACTATAACTCAAGTCGGCTCTGATTCGTTTGTCTTTTGGCGATAATTTTTCAAAAGCTTTCGGTGAAATTTTTATCACTACATCGCCCGTTGAACTGAGTTTACCGATAACTTTTACCCAAACACTCTGACCATTGGCTTGGTTGGCAACTTTAATGAGTGTGCCAACTGGAGCTGTGCGATGCAAAGCCAAAAACTTATTGGTACTTGCACCTGCATCAATCATCTCAGCAATTCCTTGTTCCGAAAATTTCTTGCCACCTGGGGCATTTGGTACAGTGGTTAGAGGTTTCTTGTTTACGGGTTTATTTACAACTGCTTGGTCTTTGGGTTTTCCCTTTTCTTTCTCTTTTACCGCTACGTCGCCCGCAGGAGCTTGTACTTGTACAGGTTTTGGCTTTAAAGTATCTTTTTTAGCTACTTTTGCCACAAAATTTGCAGGTTTTTCGATTACCAAAACTTGATTTACTTTCAAGGCATCGTTTTTCAAATCATTCCAATCTCTAATTTGCCATACTTTTAGATTGTAGAGTTTGGCAACAGTAAACAAATTTTGTCCCGCAATTACGGTGTGAGTTTTACTTTTAAGCGGGGTTTTTACTGGAGTTGGTTTTTTTATAGCATCAGTTTTTACCAAAATACCTTTCGATGAATCCGTTTGACTAATTTTTTCAATTGTTGAAGTTTCTTCTTTTGGCGTTGCTTCTGGTACATCGACTATTTCTATGCCATTTTCATCAACATTTTTTTTATCGTTGTTGGTAGTAGTATTCGTGAAAATCTCCACAATAGGAGCTTTTTTTGCTAATTTCTTGCTTTTTATCGGAATTTCAATCACTTGTTCGGGAGCAATCGTTGTGGTTTTTATAAACGTGGTATTGGCTGCTAAAAAATCTTTTTCTGAACAATCATATCTTTTTAAAATCGAATAAAGCGTTTCGCCTTTTTCAACTTTATGCTGAACCAAAATTTTTCCGTTTCTTCTTTCCACTCCGAGTGAGTCAACAGGATTTGCGTAAGCGTTTGTTACAATAAACCCTAAAGCTATTACACAACAAAACAATCTGAACATATAGGCGTAACTTAGATTTTTATAATGCACGATGTAACAAAAAAGGTCGAACTTATACTAAGATTAAAAAGATTTGAGAGATTACCAAGATTGATTACCTTGATTATTAAGAAGTTTTCGAAATCATTTTTGTTTGAGTATAAGTCGTTTTTTTCTGTTATTTATTTCAATTTCACGCAAATTTAATGATTCTGTGATAGATTATCGTATATATTTTTTTTTTGGTGTAAATTCGCCACTTTCAAGCAACAAAACCTATGAAAATTCTCGGTATAATTCCAGCAAGATTCGCTTCGAGTCGCTTTCCAGGGAAGCCTTTGGCTGATATTGGTGGAAAAAGCATGATTCAGCGAGTGTACGAACAAGCTCTTAAAGCCAAAAGTTTGAGTAAAGTGGTGGTAGCCACCGACGACCCTCGAATCCTTGACCACGTAATGGCATTCGGAGGCGATGCCTACATGACCGCCGAAAACCACCCAAGTGGTACTGACCGATGTTTCGAGGCTTTGCAGAAAGCAGGAGGAAGTAGCAAATACGACTATATTATCAATATTCAAGGCGATGAACCTTTTATCGACCCCGAAACCATTGAACAAATGGCAAAACTGCTTGATTTCAAGACTGAAATCGCAACGGCCGTAAAGAAAATAAGTGATTATGAAACGCTTTTCGACCCAAATGTCGTGAAAGCAGTACTGACGATGCGAAAGCAGTGTTTGTATTTTAGTCGTCAAACTGTGCCTTATGTACGTGGATTTGAACCAGAAACTTGGCTCGAACATGCTGATTTTTATAAACATATTGGACTTTATGCTTATCGAAATGATGTTTTGGAACAGATTTCACATTTGCCACCGTCGCCGCTCGAAAATACCGAAAAACTCGAACAATTACGTTGGCTTGGCTATGGTTATAAAATTTATGCAACAATCACCAACTACGAAAGTATCGGAGTTGACACGCCCGAAGATTTAGATAAATTGAATAAAAGCCTCTTGTAGGATAGGTTTTCAACATGTCTATTAAGTCTATGTGACTTATAAACCTCTTTTACATATTTTTTAAGGATTACGAAAGCAACAAAATAAACGATATTCCGTTTAAATAAAAATTGAAAGTAGCCTTATTTTAATTAAACCAAAACTCCCCTTTAGGGGCTGGGGGTGAAAATATTATGCGATACAACATTCTTTGGGCCGATGATGAAATAGATTTATTAAAACCATATATCATTTTTTTACAAGCTAAAGGCTACGACGTTACGCCTGTGCCAAGCGGAGCGGATGCACTTGATAAAGTTGAATCCGAGCGATTCGATGTGGTATTTTTGGATGAAATGATGCCAGGAATGACAGGTCTGGAAACGCTTTCAAAAATAAAAGTTTTGAAGCCAAACTTGCCAGTCGTAATGATTACGAAGTCGGAAGAGGAGCGTATCATGGAAGATGCCATTGGTTCGCAAATTGCCGATTATTTGATAAAACCAATCAATCCGAATCAGATTTTACTTTCGGTCAAGAAAATTCTTGATAATAAACGCTTGATTTCGGAAAAAACTAATTTGGGTTATCAGCAAGATTTCAGAAACTTGGCCATGCAATACAACGACCGCATCGGTCATGAAGAATGGTCGGAAATTTATAAAAAATTGATTTTTTGGGAACTTCAACTCGATAAATCTGACGATAAAAGTATGGAAGAGGTTTTTGGTATGCAAAAAGCCGAAGCCAACTCAAATTTCTGCAAGTTTATTGAAGAAAATTACGAAGATTGGCTTTCTGACCCCAAAGCAGACAAACCTTTACTTTCGCACCAATTGATGAAAAATAAAGTTTTTCCTTTGGTGAAAAATGATTCTCCACTTTTCTTTTTATTGATTGATAATCTTCGCTACGACCAATGGAAAGTGATTGAAGAGGTAATTGCTGATTATTTTAATGTAGAAGAAGAAAGCGATTATTATGCGATTTTGCCAACGGCCACTTCGTATGCCCGTAATGCGATTTTTTCGGGAATGATGCCTTCGGATATGGCAAAATATCACCCCGATTTATGGGTAAATGACGAAGGTGAAAACGAGGATGCCTTAAACAATAATGAAGCCGAGTTTTTGAAACGCCAAATTGAGAAAAGCCGCCAAAATATTAGTTTTTCGTACCACAAAATCTTGAATACAGCACAAGGTAAAAGTTTGGTAGATAATTTCAATAATTTACTGAAAAACCAACTTGTGGCCATTGTCTATAATTTTGTGGATATGCTTTCGCACTCTCGTACCGAAATGGGTATGATTAAAGAACTCGCACCCGATGAGTCGGCGTATCGTTCAATCACAAAATCGTGGCTCGAACACTCGCCTTTGCTGGATTTGTTAAAGAAAATTTCGGAGAAAAAAGGGCGTTTAATCATTACGACCGACCACGGAATGATAAAAGTAAAACACCCAAAACGCATCGTTGGCGATAGAAATGTAAATACGAATCTTCGCTACAAACAAGGTAAAAACTTGAATTTGGACGATAAAAGCGACCATATTCTGGTAGTGCGTAAACCCGAAACATTTATGTTGCCAAAACCTAATATTTCAACGGCTTACTTCTTTACGATGGAAGATTATTTCTTTGCGTACCCGAATAATTATAACCATTACGTAAGCCATTATCGAGATACTTTTCAACACGGTGGCGTTTCAATCGAAGAAATGATTGTGCCGTTTGTATATCTGACTGCTAAGTAAAAAACCAAGGAAGGCTTCACTGTGAGTGAAGCCTTCCTTTTGTCATTATATAAAATATGAAAAGACTTTTACTACTGTTTGTTGTAGCTAATGTGATGATTATCAATGCTATTGCTCAAAATAAAACTGAGAAATATCTTGAAGATAAGTATTCGTGGTATGTATCATTGAATCTCGGAAATGCTGTTGGTAAATACCAAAATATCTTGAAAGATGCCAATAAAAATGGTACAAAAGGAGGTTTAGTTATAGGTGGTTTGATGAATCCTTACAACAGAAGTAGGGCATCAACCGTATTTTATGGCGGCGAATTTGGCTTTCAGTCAAACGGGCGAGATGAAAAACCATTTAGTGCTTCTTTGGGTGAGTTTTATGTGGCAAATTACTCATTTTGGCTCAATGGCGTGGCTCGTTATCGACCGATTTTGTGGAGTTCAAAACTGAATCCTTATGCGGATGCTTTTTTTGGTGCGAAAGTCATCCGAACGGCGGTTGTTGAGCAATTTGGGCAAGATGAAAGTGAAGTTTTAAAAGCCGTAAATAAGCTTGTTCCAAATTATGGGGCAGGAGTGGGGATTGGAATAAAGTTGGGCGAGCAGCTAAAAAATAATTATCTTGACATTGGTCTGTATTATCAACAAGCCGATGCTACAAGAATAGTGAAGCCAAATTCGGTTGAAATTAACGGAACTTATCAAGCATCATTCAAACAGATTCTGACCAGCACTAATCAAATTGTAATTAAGATTGGATTGACTGGTTTTTTGTAAGGAAATTATAAATTAATCTTAATGGTTAAATCTTGTCCGTAGGAACGTCCAATTTGGACGTTCCTACAAAATTCATCAATATGTATTTTTCCTAAATAAATTGTCGGAGTAATAGTTAGAAGCAGAATTAGATTTTTACTCTTAGTATTTTTATCTCTTCAGTCACAAAACTTGTATTTACTCCCTGTAAATCTTTGTAGTTAAACACCTGTCCATCGGCTCTGACTTGCTCAATCTTTTCAAAATCAAGTATTTCTATCAACCAACCTTCTTCTTGTGGCTTGCTCGTTGAAATGATGCCTTCTTCGGGTAAGTTTTTATCAGGAGTAGCATAAAAAGCTCCAAAACCATAGTTTATATCAACCGCAGGTGACCACTCTGCATTACCAATCGTTTGCGAAACTGCCACATAACATTGGTTTTCTAAGGCTCTCGCTCTCGCTCCGATGTGTACACGTGTTGCTCCACGAATGGTTTCGGTGCAGCTCGGCGATAAAATAAGAGAAACACCAGCCGCACACAAATTTTGTGAGCCAATCGGAAATTCAACGTCATAACAAATCTGAATACCGAAACTCCCCCATTTTGCTTCAAAAATTGTCAGTTGTTTGGGTGCCGAATCAATTTTCCATTCTTCATTCTCGAAGCGAGTCATAAAAAACTTATCTTGGTAGCCAATTAAGCCTTTTTCTGAAAAAACAAACGCACGATTATAGATTTTGTCGCCTTCAAGCACAGGAAAACTTGGAGCAACGATAGTTACTTGATATTTTCGGGCAAGGTTACTGAATGTTTCGCAGAAATCGGTTTTGAGCGAATCAAGTTCTCGGACTTGACAACGAATATCCGCACGAATTTCGTCTGAAAATAAACTCACCAATTCCATCGAGCCATATTCGGGGAAAAGCAAAGTTTCAGCATTTTGTCGAGCGGCTTTGGCAACCCATTGTTCGGTATGGATTCGCCAATGGTCGAGGCTTTTGTGTTCGGTAATCGGATATTGTGCCGAAGCTACGGTGATGGTCATGATATTTTCTTTATCCAATAAATCATTTCTTTTTGGGTTGGGTGATTTTTACCAATATCAAGCCATTCAAAACTACTTTTGAGTGAAAGCTCTTTCTGATAACCTCTTTTCAACCAAAATTTATCCAAAGGTTGATAATCGACAGGCTTTAATGGATGATTTTCAGAGCGAACCACTGAGCAGAAAGAGGTAATTTTACAAGTTTCAAAACTTCGAGCATAAGCTTCTCGTTCATCAAAAAAACGGTGTCCTAAACCTAATCCTCGATATTCGGGCATCAAAATACTTTCTCCAAAATAAAACACACTTTCGAGTGCTATTCCTGCATTTATGAAAGGTTTTTGCACTTCGGGCGTTTCGTCCATTAAAGGAATGCAAGTAGTTGCTCCAACCATTTTAGTTTCATCATAAACTGCAAACAAAAAGGCGTTTTCTGACTCAGCATAAACTTTTAGGTATTCTTTTTCATAGTCGATGCTTCCTTCATAAAGATACGGAAATGCTCTGAAAACTGCAATTCTCAGTTGTGCAAGGTCATCGAAAACAGAGGTAATTTCAGTACCTGTTTTTTTTATATAAGAAAGTTGAGTCATGTTTATGAAACTAACTTTATCCAAAGCGGGAGGTTGTAATAAGTAGTTACACGGGTGATTTTGCCATCTATTACTTCCAAAAACGCTCCAGCGGGTAAAACGTATTTTTGTCCGTGAGCGATTGGTGAGTCTTCATCGCCTTTTTTATAGATGCCATTTACTACGAATTCGGCGGCCACACGGCTATTGCTTGCTTCGTCCAAAAGCACAATTTCTGTAAGCGTTTCTTCGTAGCAATCGTCCATCATTTGTAAGAATGCCGTAAATAACTCAATTCCGATGCGTTCTTCACCTTGGTTGGGCTGGTGTTTGATTTCGGGATGCACGAGTGCCAGCATTCCTTTCCAGTCTTTATTATTGAAGCAATCGTAATAGTTTTTTGCCGTTTCTAAAGCAGTCATGTCAATAGAAGATTTAAAATATAAAATAGCGTTCGACTTGAAATCGAATAGTTGCTGCAATATATAAAAAAATCAAGAAATTTCAGCCTCAGCTAACACACGATAGCTATAAGCCAAACCCATTGCCACACTATTAAAATTATCGCCCGATTTGATTTTTTCAGCACCAAAACGCTGTATAAAAAGGTTGTTCAACGGACGAACCATTGATGTTCCTCCAGTCATAAAAACAACATCAACCTCTTCGTTTTTTATTTGATTTTTATCAAGAAACTCTTGCAAATACTGCTCAATTTTATCTACGTTTTTCTCAATAATTTCTCCCGAAAATTCTTGAATAGAAATGGGTTCGTTGATGGCAATTTCACTTTCATTAAATTCAAAAACTGCATCATCTGACTTTGTTAAGTCGATTTTTACTTTTTCTATTTGCTTGAAAAGCACATAACCTAAATTCTGCTCAATCAAAGTTTGAAGGTTTTTTACTCGATAATCTTTGCCCGAATATTGGTAAGATTTGGCAATGCTCAACTTCATGCGAAGCGAGTCGAGAAAGTTCATTTTTTCCCACGAACAAATGCTATAAAAATAAGAAAGTGGCAAATCAATCGGTTTTCCAGGGGTAAATGCTTCTTTTACGCCACGTCCGAAATGCGGTGTGCCTTTGTGCCACATAATATCCGAATCGAAACTATCTCCACCGATATAAATACCGCCTTGTGCGAGCATATCGGCCGTTCGGTCGGCTTGATTGATGGCTTCGGGGTTGAGTCGCATCAACGAAAAATCGGAAGTTCCACCACCAAAGTCAGCCACCAAAACCAATTGTTGATTTTCGATTTGACGCTCATACGTAAAAGCCGCTCCGATGGGTTCCATCTGAAAATAGAAATCCTCAAAACCAGCGATTTGTGCCGCTTTCGAGAGCCTTTCTTGAGCCAAAGCATCTTTTTCTGGATTTTCATCAAAAACTACTGGACGACCAATTACTGCCGTTCTGACGTTTTCTCCCACAAAATCATCGGC
>JBKBSS010000126.1:0-8811 GCA_046291385.1 Emticicia sp.
GACCTTTCTACGGGGAAAATTCAACCATTAAAATTAAATTGTAACACTCCTTGATTGTTTAATACTGTTCGTTATATTTGTAAATATATAACGATTATTTGGTTAATTATTTTAATTCTACAAGGCAGAAATCTCAGCCCAATCACTAAACTATGTCATCACTTTTACTACTTTTATTGTTATTGAGTTTAGTTGCTTTTTTATACTCGTCGGTTGGGCATGGCGGAGCGAGTGGTTATTTGGCTATTATGGCAATTATGGGCGTAGCTCCCGCAATGATGAAATCATCGGCATTGGTAATGAATTTGGCCGTTTCTTTATTTTCGTTTATAGGATTTTACCGAGCAGGACATTTTCGCTTAAAACTTTTTTTGCCATTTGCTCTTGCCAGTATTCCGATGGCATTTGTAGGGGGAACAATGACGCTTTCGGAATCCATTTATAAGAAAATTCTTGCCGTTTGTATCTTATTTTCAATCGTTCGATTAATCTATAAATTCGATGCCAATGAAAAAAACAGACCGATTCCGATATGGGCAGGAGTTCTTTCGGGCGGGCTGATTGGCTTACTTTCGGGAATGATTGGCATTGGCGGAGGAATTATTTTAAGTCCTTTGATGCTATTGATGCGATGGGCAAATCTTAAAGAAACAGCAGCAGTTTCTGCACTTTTTATCTTTGTCAATTCACTTTCAGGGCTTTACGGTCAACTTCAAAAAGGCGGTATTCATCTCCCAGAAAATATGCAATGGGCAGTTTTGGCTACGATTATCAGTGGCTTGGCTGGCTCGTATTTCGGGAGTCAGAAATTCAATGTTCCTACCTTAAAAAAGCTTTTGGCGGTGGGCTTGGTCATTGCGTGTTTGAAATTGATTTTTACGTAAAAATTTAAAATATACTAAATTTGTGATTTCAGAAACATTTTCATTTTTTCATCAAAAGACTGCTGAAACTCTTCGTGTAGCTTCTTGAATGCCGAAATAAGTTGTTTTCCTTCCTTCGTAACAATCGTTCCGCCACCTTTTTCTCCACCAGTTTGTGTACTTACAATAGGTCTAATTGTATGCTGATTCATCGAATTTACCAAATCCCAAGCCTTTTTGTATGACATTGCCATTTGTTTGGCTGCTTGACTAATCGAACCAGTTTTGATGATATTTTCGAGCAATTCCAGTCGGCCAGGGCCGAGAAAACGGTCATCTTCGCTCTCAATTCTGAGCATCCCTGTAATGCGAAACGTCTTTTCGGGTTTCAATAAATCTTTAATTGGCATTGATTTTGGCGATTTTGGTACGGTAAAGATAAAAATTCTATGGATGAAAACTTCTTTAACCACTAAAATCCCCCGAATCTTCTCACTAAAATATGATTTTTCTCATTTCGAGATAAAAAAACATTCGATAGTTTTGGTCATTTCATTATCTATTCTAAACCCTTGATACTATGACTTCATTTCGTACCCGTCCAAAATTTAAGATTACTACTGAAAAAAGCACTAACGAGATTGTGAAACTACTCACCGATGGGTTAGAAAAAACGTCCTTGCCCGTCGAAGGCAAAGTTTTTAGTACGCACGGTTTACTTCGCATCAAACCCGAACAGCAACATTATTGGTCGCCACAATTGAGCATTAGTTTTGAAGAAACCGAAGACCAGAAAACAATCATCAGAGGAATGTACGGCCCGCATCCGAGTGTTTGGGCGATATTTCTAATGGGTTATGTATTTTTTGGACTTGGTATGTTTTTTATCTCAATGATTGGACTGGTCAGAATGAGTCTAAAACTTGACACGACCATTTTGTGGATTGTGCCAATTTTGGCTATTGGGGCAATAATCGAATGGATTTTGGGGCAAACAGGCCAAAAAGTAGGAGCAGAGCAGACCTTTACGATTCATCATTTCTTTGAAAATACCCTCAATAAGCAAGTTCATATTAGTAAAATAAGGTGATTTTTTTATTGAAGCACGACTTCTTCTAACCGATATTTTAAATGAAATGTTAGCATGAAAATAGTATCATTCTAATATTTCATTTACTTTTTTTACCGATGTATAGAATTCTTAAAATTTATTACTCTACTTGTTTGGTAGATTAAATATAGATTTTTAATTTTGCTTCATAAAATAAATAAACGTTCAACAATGAATCTGAAAATTATCCGTAAAAACTAACAAATCATGCAATAAAAAACCAGTTTGGCTGCCACCAAACTGGTCGAGTTTAACAAAAATAATATCACCGCTAAATGATTCCCGACAGCAATCCGAAGATTGTCTGCCAAGACCTTATTTTGCATTAAACGAATACAAATTAATGAAAAAACTTTTAAATTCAATACTAATTTTAGGTGCAATTCTTTTACCCTTCTACGCTTCTGCTCAAGACAAACCAGTTATCAACGCTACTGTATCGGGCAAAATAATTGATGCCATCACCAACGAAGTTCTCATCGGAGCAACCGTTTCAATTAAAGGCACAACCAATGGTGCAAGTACCGATGCAAACGGAGATTTTGCCCTAATTACTGGTCAAAAATTGCCTTTTATGCTTATTATTTCTTATGTTGGATATTTGAAAAAGGAAATCATAATCAACGAAAGTAAAGTTATAATCAAACTCGAACAAGACATCAATAAATTGGAAGATGTGGTGGTTTCTTCACGCCGTCGTCAGGAAGCGGTGCAAGATATTCCAATTCCAATTTCGGTTATTCGTGGGGCGGCGGCCGAAGATGCAGGTGCTTTTAATGTAAATCGTCTGAAAGAACTCGTTCCGACTGTTCAACTTTATGCTTCAAATGCACGAAATACAACCTTAAACATTCGTGGTTTAGGTTCGACTTTTGGATTGACTAATGATGGTATCGACCCTGGAGTAGGTTTTTATGTCGATGGGGTATATTATGCTCGTCCAGCCGCCACTGCTCTTGATTTTGTTGACATCGACCGTGTAGAAGTTTTGCGTGGGCCACAAGGAACACTTTTTGGCAAAAACACAACCGCTGGTGCTTTCAATATTACCACTCGTGAAGCAAGTTTCGACCCAACTGCCAGTTTTGAATTGAGCTACGGGAACTACGGCTATATTCAGGCAAAAGGTTCACTTTCGGGAGCTTTAAGCAAGAAAATGGCGGCGAGAATCTCTTTTTCAGGTACTCAGCGTGACGGTTTACTCTATAACGTAAAGACTCAACAAAGCATGAATGATATTAATAATCTCGGCGTGAGAGGTCAGTTGCTTTATACACCAACCGATAAAATTAAAATCACTTTTATAGCCGATGTTACTGACCAAAAACCAAACGGTTACGGTTGGCCAGTGGCGGGTGTTGTAATAACTAAACGTGCGGCCTACCGTCAGTTTGATGCTATCATCAAAGACCTAAATTACAAATTGCCATACAACAGTCCATTTGAGCGAATTGTTGACCTTGATACGCCTTCCAAAGCCAATAATCAACTTGGTGGAGCTTCATTGAATGCTGATATTAAAATTGGTAATGGTACTTTGACCTCAACTTCGGCATGGCGTTATTGGAAATGGATTCCGTTGAATGACCGTGATTATACTGGTTTGCCAATTTTTACGATTTCGTCAGGAAATTCTGTGCATGAGCAATTATCGCAAGAAATTCGTTATTCGGGAAAAATTTCTTCAAAATTGAGCGGAATTGTGGGTGTTTTTGGTCTATGGCAAGATTTGAATTCCGACCCCGTTCAGACCGAAGAAGCTGGTTCGGCCCAGTGGCGTTTCGCTCAAAGTTCGACAAGTGCTTTATGGAAAACCGAAGGTTTATTTGATAATTTTGGTATTCGTACAACCAACCGAATCCAAAGCACAAGTTTAGCGGCTTTCAGTCAAGCGGATTGGTCAATTACCGAAAAACTACATATTTTGCCAGGAGTAAGATATAATTATGATAAGAAAACTGCCAATTATAAAAGAGAAACCTACGGTGGCCTCCAAACAACTGATGCTGCTCTGATTGCCCTAAAAAATGCGGTTTACACCAACCAAGCATTTGATACGAAAGCAACCGAAGGAAATTTTTCGGGACAACTGACTTTACAATATAAAATCAATAAAAATATCAATACTTTTGCTACGTATTCGCTTAGTTATAAGCCAGTTGGCGTAAATATTGGAGGTTTGCCAACTGCCAACGGAAGAGTTTTGGTTGAACTCGCAGAGGTAAAACCCGAATTTGTGAAACATATTGAAGTCGGTTTTAAAACCAAACCATCAGCTAATTCTGTTTTAAACATTGTAATCTTCAATGATGAAATCAAAGATTATCAAACGCAAGTGCAAACGCCCGAACCTGGGGTAAATAGGGGTTATTTAGCAAATGCCGAAAAAGTACGTGTAAGAGGAGTAGAAATTGACGGAAATATTAGAATAAATAATCATTTTACTTTCAATGCCGCAGTTGCTTACACCGATGGAAAATATGTTTCATTCACCAACGCACCAGTGCCACTGGAAGAGGTCGGTGGAACGCAGGCTTTCAAAGATGTTTCGGGCGGACGTTTACCAGGCATTTCAAAATGGTCGGGTTCGTTTGGGGGAGAAGCAACAACTAAAGGCAACCTTTTGGGCTTGAAAGGTAATTATTTTGCTGCTTTGGATGTATATTTTCGTTCGGAATTTTCATCGAGTCCTTCGCCTTCGCAATTCTTAAATATTGCTGGATATTCGTTGCTCAATGGGCGTATTGGTTTCAGGGCATCAAATGGCATTTCGCTTTTTGTTTGGGGTAGAAATCTTGCCAATAAAGATTATTTTGAACAATTATTGGCTGCTTCAGGCAGTGTTGGTCAATATGCTGGTATTTTGGGCGACCCTCGTACTTACGGAACAACGCTTCGATATACATTTTAATAAGACTCGTGTGTAGGATAAAATCAGATGAGATGAAAGAACGAAAAAATCAGCGAAACAGTAAACTAAAAACTATTATCTTTACGCACTTTATTAAAAATCTTGTACAACATGAAAAAAGTATATCTCAGTGATTCGGGGCCGAAAGTATCGGAAGCTATTTATGGATTTTGGCGTTGGGAAAATTTAGAAAACACTCCAGCCAAGATGGAGCAAATCATTAATTTATGCTTAGAATTGGGCATTAATACCTTTGACCATGCCGATATTTACGGTGATTTTACAATAGAAGAGCAATTCGGAAAAATCATCGCCAACAAATCTTTCAAGCGTGAAGACATCGTGCTTTTCAGCAAATGTGGTATTCGTAAAAATGGAAAAGTAAGCTATTTCGATAATTCTCATGATTATATTCTGAATAGCGTTGAAAGTTCGTTGAAAAAACTTAAAACTGATTATTTAGATATTTTCTTACTGAATCAAAGCGATTTCTTGGCCGACCCAGAGCAAACGGCTATGACTTTGGCCGAAATCGTTAATTCGGGAAAAGTGAAACACATCGGAGTAGCTAATTTTACGGCATTTCAACACCAATTATTGGCTTCTTACCTCACGATTCCAATCGTAACAAACCATATCGAACTAAATTTGATGAATATTTCGGCTATCGAAGATGGGCGTCTTGATTTTATCAAACAAAGTTTCAGTAAACCTTTGGCTTGGGCTCCGCTCGCTGGTGGTGAAATTTTAGATGGAAAAGAAGGTAAATCGGAAGTTTTGAAAACGAAATTGGAAGCAATCGGTAAAAAATACGATGCTAACGTAGAGCAAACGGCCGTTGCGTGGTTGATGCAACTGGGAACTTTGCCCATCATTGGTTCATTGTCAGAAGCTCGTATTCGCAATGCTGCCAGTGCCTCAGATATTAAATTAAGCCGTGAAGATTGGTACGATATTTACCAAACTTCGGTGGCATCATAAAATAGATATGAGATATGAATTATAAAATGTAAAAGCCATAATTCATATCTCATATTTCATATCCAAAAATTATGGCAATTGTAGAAAATATTCAGTTCATAGAAAAAGAGATTGAAGGGAAAGGCGTAACGTTGGTAGCGGTTTCAAAAACTAAGCCTGTCGAAATGTTAATGGAAGCCTATAATGCTGATTTTAAGTGTTTTGGCGAAAACTATGTACAGGAATTAGTCGATAAATACGAGCAAATGCCAAAGGACATCGAATGGCATTTTATTGGTCATTTGCAGTCGAATAAAGTAAAATATATAGCCTCGTTTGTCAGTCTGATTCACTCAGTAGATAGTTTTAAATTATTGCAAGAAATCAATAAACAAGCAGCCAAACACAACCGAGTGATTGATTGTTTATTGCAAATTTATATTGCCGAAGAAGACACCAAAAGCGGCATGACCGAAGCCGAATGTTTGGAAATCTTGCGAGCTGAAACTTTGGAAAAACTACCAAACGTAAGAATTGTGGGTCTAATGGGCATGACAACCCTCACCGAAGAAGAAACTCAAATCAGAAAAGAGTTCAAAAAACTGAAAGATTTTTACCAATCATTAACAATTAAGCCGCAGCCGCATTTACCATTAACCATTCTTTCGATGGGTATGAGCGGTGATTATGGAATTGCCATCGAAGAAGGTAGCAACATGATTCGAGTTGGGAGCAAGATTTTCGGCGGAAGAATTTACCAAAAGTAGAAAATAATTGTGCCACACTTCCGAGAAGAGGGTTGAACTGCTAATGTTTGGCACTATTGCTTTAAATTCACGAATTTCACTCGTGGCTATTCAATCGGGCTTAAACCTATTGGGCTTGTGTAACATTAGTTAATAATTATTATTAGATACAGCTACATTATATGTAGATATATCTAATTTTATTTTGCCAGAGTTCTAACAGTTTTTATTTTTTAAGTACCTTCACAGATAAATTTAAAAACAGCAGGTGTTATGAATAAATTTTTTTTGCAAGCAGGCTCACTTTTAGGAGCAGTGGGGGTGATGATTGGTGCTTTTGGAGCTCATGCTCTAAAACCAATGCTCACGGCGAGTGGCCGATTCGAGACTTTTGAAACGGGTGTTCGTTATCAATTTTACCACGCTATTGCTTTGGTTCTGATTGGAATTTTGGCCAAACATATTCCTTTAAAAACTTTGTCATATAGCGGCTATTGTATTTTGGTAGGTATATTAATTTTTAGCGGAGCTTTATATACCATTTGTTTTACTGGCCTAAATGTATTCGGTGCGGTTGCTCCAATCGGCGGGACTTTGTTGGTAATTGGCTGGTTATTACTATTTTGGTCGGTTAAAAAAGGCTAATAAAATCTGACTGGGAAATAAAATCTGTTTCCCAGTCAGATTTTATTTTTAATGTATCAATACCTGTTTTAAACTTAATTCTACTATTTCTCCCATGCTTTTACAAACCAGAAAATCTTGGTTTTTGTAATGTCTTGCCAAGTCTTGCTTGAGTGATTCAAGATTTTCTGGCAACGAAAGCGTATCTTTTTTCATCGTTTCAATCAAATCGTGCATTCGGCTTTTTTCTTCACGCAATCTATTGGCAATTAGTGTCCGTTCTTCGGCTTGGTATTGTTTCACCGATTCGGCTGTTAAATATTTCATTCCCATTTGAATCATAGCGTAGTTTTGCTTGAAATATTGCGGCATATAGACCGATTTTGAGGCTTCGTAAGATTGTTGGTCGAAGTCAATAGCACGCAGGCGATAATGGAAATCTTCAAAATCGGGCGTGACAATAATCACGAAATTTGATGAGTGCATATCGCCCAAAAGCCTTACAAAACAACGCTCATTAAACTTAATAAACTCCTTACTTAACCGAATCGGATTGAAATTGGCATCAGTGAGGTGATTATTCATAAACTGGTCGGCTGGAATTCCCGCAATGTGTTCTTCCACGAGTGTATCTTCGTGCGTACAATAACCTATCACATTGGGCGAGAGCAGATGCTCCAATTCAAGGCCATAAATTCGAGAGGCATCGGCCAGTTTTATATAAAAATAGTCGTGATTATCATTGATTTTATTCACGATTCTGATTCTAAACGGCTTTGTGTTGGCATACGTGCAAGTATCAACTCTATCAACGACCAAGTGTTTGATTACGGCATCATCGCCGTCGGTTTTCAAATCGGCATAGATATTTTTTAGAGCTTCGTAAATTTCTTCGAGTTCGTTTTGTGGATACATCACCGTTTCCCAAAGTGTATCTTTCCCTTTTTTATCATAAAGCGGAAAAGCATTATCGAAACGTAATAAATCGCTATATTTTATAGGTAATTCTTTTTCACGACCATACTTTGTAAGGTATTTTCGTAACTTAGTAGAGATTTTAAAAGGTGTTTTTTTCTTGGTGATGAGTGCCATTGAATTGAGAATAAATCTATTTCAGAATAGTTGTTTTGTCCAAAAGTAGCGATACAATCGGTAATTTTAATCGGAAAATACAAATAACTTTTTGCTTTTATATAAATAGTTTCAATAAAAATATAACTTTGCCGTTAATAAACCTGTAACTCTAAATACTTAACATTCGATTTTTATGGAAAACATGCAAGAAAGAAAAAGTAATACAGCCATGACGGCAGGCCTCGTTTTGGCTTGTGCATTGGCCGCTCTTTTTGGATTTCTTTACTTCAACGCTCGTCAGGATATTGAGTCTAAAAACGTTGACATTTCTTCAAAAACTAAAGAGTTATTGTTGACAAGTACGAAACTCGACTCAATTTCAGCCGAATTAGATAAAAAAATTGCCGAAGTAACATCTTTGGGTGGTCAAGTGGCTGACCTCGAAGCTTTGAAGGCTCAACTCGAACAAGATAAGAAAAGCTTAGTAAACTCTAAGAGTGTTTCTATTCGTGACTTTGAAAG
>JBKBSS010000127.1:0-8755 GCA_046291385.1 Emticicia sp.
GGTATTATATTGAGGGCTGGCTGCATATAATAATACCTCTGATTTTAGAGCCGCAGCGGCCACAGAAGTTGCTCGACCCGTTTGAGAAGCAGAATAGGCTACTGGTAAATTTGGCACCGCTTCATCAATATCTTTCAAGATAAACTTTACACAATCTTCAAATGAACTACGTGGAACGTCTGCCTTTACACCTGCTTCAAAAACTTTATCTATAATCGGAACACCGCCGTAGCGTTTGAGCATTTCCATATAGTTTAATGCTCTCAAAAACTTCACTTCGCCCATCACCTGTTTTTTGTAAGCATCATCAGCATCGGGAACTTCGTTTACCCTTTTTAAAACCAAGTTTATTTGGCGTAAGGCAATCCAACGAATAAAATATCTGAAATCTTCCACATTTACAATATTAGCAGGAAGTACCGTGCCTTCATTCCATCTGTTATTATTCACAAAATTAGCTTCGGACGCATCTCCTTCATCACTAATACTTGAGCTTGGATGAATACAATCGGTAGCATTTACTTGCGAAAAAGGTAAATCACCTTGAGTTCTATATCGAAAGTTTGAATGCACACTGTACTTATAAACAGTAGCCATAAAGTTTTCCAAACTGGCTTTATTCAGAAAAACATTGTTTTCTGTTAAATCTACGCCAGGGGCTTTGTCGAGAAAATCTTTGTTGCACGAAGAAGAAATTAAGCAACAAAGAGTAAACAATAAATATATTTTTTTCATAATCGAATTTCTTAAAAATTAAGGTTAAGACCAGTATTGATTGTTCGCACAAGTGGATAGGGTTCGGTATTTGTATCTCCAGTTGACGTATTTTCTGGGTCAATGCCTGGGTACATATTTTTCCAAGTAAATAAGTTATTGGCATTTACGTATATACGACACGAACTTATACCGAGTTTTTTGAGAACACTCGCACTAATCTTATATCCTACTTCAGCATTTTTTAGACGCACATAACTTGCATCGGCTAACCAAAATTGAGAACCTGCACCGTTTGGATTACTATTCACCGAAAAACGTGGAAAATTGATTGGTAAACCAGCGGCATATCTTTCTGGTGTCCAGCTTTCATTCATATAACTTGCCGAACCTTCGGGCGGTGCTTGACCATAGCCAGTACCTCTCTGAAATCTTGTGTAATAATGTGACACATTACCAACCCCTTGAAACAAAACAGAGACATCAAAACCTTTATAATTCATTCCCAAAGTTGCTCCAAATGTTTTTTCGGGAACATTTGAATAACCTATTGGCACTTGGTCAAAATCATCAATTTTACCGTCACCATTATAGTCTTTGTAGATTAAATCACCTGGTTGAATTTTATTATTTGAGTAGGTATAAACTGGGCGACTTGTGCTATTTACTTCATCCCAAGTATTATAAATACCTTCGACAATCAATCCAAAGTTTTGTCCAAGTCGTTGACCAGTACGGTTTTGGTATTCATATTTATTAGGCACTTCATCTCTGAATAAAACTTTGTTGCGAGCAAAGCTGTAGTTGGCTGAAATACGGTAGCCGAAATCACCTTTTCTATCAATAAATGTAATTTCTCCTTCATAACCTTTGTTCTCCATTTTACCAAGATTCGAAGCAGGTTGCGAAAGTCCAACAATAGAAGAAATGGTTTGTGGCGTTGCTAAAATATCGCTTCGTTTTTCGCTAAATATATCGGCCGATAGCTTTATTTTGTCTTTCCAGATACCCATTTCTAAGCCAATATTTTGTTTAATAGCTCGCTCCCAAGTTACATCGGGGTTTCCTGTTGCACCTTCTCTTATGCCAGTAAAGCCGCTGTATGTTGTACCAACATTACCAAAATAATAAGCATTACCAAACGTTGAATAACTGGTTGGGCGATACAAGAAACGAGTACCTCCAATATTATCATTTCCAACTTCACCGTAAGAACCACGTACTTTCAAGAAATTTACAAATCCATTTTTAGGAAAAAACTTTTCTTGCGAAGCTACCCAACCCAATGAATAGGCAGGGAAAAAGCCAAATCTTTTGCCTGGGGCAAAGTTTTCTGTACCATTATAACCAATATTTACTTCGGCCAAATATCGACCATCGTAATCATAAGTAGCACGACCCACAAAACTCTGATAACCTTTTGGTACTAAAAAAGCTAAAGCTGGGTCAAAGGTTTTTTGTTGGTTGTAAAGCAATAGACCCGTTACATTATTTTTGCCAAAACTTCTTTTATAATCAATACCAACCTCAGCCGTAATTCTACGATTATATGTACCACTTTGATTAAATCCAAATTGAGCTTCGGTAGTAGATGGTACATAATTAATTGTGCCGTCGGGAAGTCTAACCGCTAAGTAAGTGATTAGGGTTTTGGTATTGACAAGACTTTGGTCGTTATAAGTCGAAATAGCCACATTTCCGTGGGCAGACAAACCCGTTGTTATTAAACCAAGGTCGTAGTCAAATCTTAAATTTCCATTGAGATAGTTACGATAAGAACGTTTTAATCCCCCAGCAAGGTTAGGATAAAGCAAACTCACATAAGGATTATTTTGTGAACCAGTAAAAATATTTACTACTTTACCATCTACCACACCTGGTGTACTTAATGGACTGGCACGAAAAACGTCTCCTACTACACGCTCGGTATTTGTACCGTTATTTCCACTTCTGATTTCTGTTTGAGAAGAAAGGTCGAGTGTCATTTTCAGGCGTTGCGTTAGTTCAAAGTTAAAGTTTGAACGAATATTATACCTTCTAAAAACTGATTGTGGCGAAAAACCATCAACGATATCTTTGGTGTCTTTAAACAAACCTTCTTGGTTGAAAAAACCCGCCGAAACAAAATAACGCACTTTATTTTGCCCACCACTGATATTGACATTGTGTTGCGATTGCGTAGATGTCTTTTTGAACATTACATCAGCCCAATCCATGTTAGGATAAAAAACTGGGTCTTTTCCGTTGGCATACAATTCTATTTGTTCGGGAGTGTAACGGGGTACATACAAAGCTCCCGTAACATACGCATCTGCTTTTAAGGCATCATTGAAGTGCGTTGCATAATCGGCACTGTTCATCATCTGACGCATATCAGTAAAAGAGTTGAAGCCTTGATTGAAAGTATAACTAACTTTCGGTGGACCTGATTTACCTCTTTTGGTCGTGATAATCAAAACGCCGTTTGCTCCCCTGATACCATAAACAGCCGTTGAAGAAGCATCTTTCAAAATTGTTACGGTTTCAATTTCGTTTGGGTCGATGTTATTATAATTATCTACTTGTATGCCATCTACCAATACTAATGGGTCAGTATTGCCCGAAAATGTTCCTACACCACGAATCCGAATCTTTGAGCCGTCATTCCCTGGTTCGCCACCCGACTGGGTTGCAAATAAACCTGGCAAACGACCAACCAACGAATTACTAATATTGGCAACAGGAGACTGAATAAGTTCTTTTGTTCCCATTGTTGAAATGGCACCCGTAGCATTTATTTTTTTCTGAGTACCAAATCCCACAACAACTACTTCATTCAAAGTTTTGCTATCAGTTTTCAACATCACGTTCAGCAAAACTTGATTTCCCGCTTTCACTTCTTGGGCTTCATAGCCTACATAACTAAAAACTAAAATAGCATTTTTGTCAGGGATATTGATTGAAAAAACTCCAGTTGGGTCAGTTGTAACGCCTTTTTGTGTGCCTTTGATGGTTACGCTTACACCTGGAAGCCCTTCGCCAGTTTCTGAGTCAATTACTTTTCCTTTAATTTCTACAACCGCCATTATTGAAGTTGATGGAGATAAATCAAAAGATTTTTTTTCTAACAAGCCAACAGAATTATTATTGTCAGCATTTGTGACTGACTCCTCAATTTGACTACCCGTAGTTTTAGCACTCCTAATTGGAAGAATTGTGTAGCTGACACTACCTTTTAATTTCTTAAAAGTTAGGTTCATTGGGGGCAGAAGACGTTTTAAAATGTTTTCCAACTTGTCGTTTTCATTGATAGGCATAGACACAGTTTTGCCTTCGACAAGCTCTCTTTGATAGACAAAGTTGACTTTATGGATTATTTCCAACCGATTAAGTAAGAAAATAACACTGTTGGTATTCTCTTGTGGAGGCTGGGTTGTAGGGTTTTGTCGATTAGATGCAAACGCAAACTGAGCGTAAGATTCTTCAACTCCACAAAAACACAACAGCAGTAATGTTAAATAAAGAAGGAGAGTTTTTTTCATAGTGAAAACGGAAATTTAAGATTTATTACTCATTCAACTGTCAAACAGACAACAATCTTACTTTTCCCGTTTTTCTATAACTTTTTTCTGAAAATTTTTAATTTTTTCTTGTATTACCTAAAAAGATACCCTTTTTCTGTCTTTTCAGCCTCAATATCTAAGATTGTAGCAAGGTTTTCGACAAAATCATCGGTAGATTTTAAACTTAGTTTACCCGTTAATTTTTTGTTTAAAAACTGTGAGTTTTCAAATTGTATGACAATTCCGTAAGTATCTTCCAACATTTCTGCAATTTCTGAGATAGTTTTATCATCAAGCACAACGACAGACTCTCGCCAAACATCATATTGTTCGGGTTGAATCATTTTTAACTGAATAGCTTGATTTTTGTCCGAAACCGTAGCCATATCGCCAGGTTTCATTAATACAGGCTGAGAATTTGGGGTATGAAGTTTGACTTTTCCTTCGTGTAAAATAACTTTCGTTTGCTTCCGACGGGTACTCACATTAAATTCTGTGCCCAAGACCTCAACTTGTGCTTCGGGTGTGTGTACAATAAATTTTGCTCCATTGAGTTTTGCAATATCAAAATAGGCTTCACCATCTAACCACACTTCTCGCATGGCTTCATTTTTCAAATTGGGGTCTAATTTAAGTGTTGAATTGGCATTCAATGTTACAATTGAACCATCGGGCAAGCTAATTTTCTGGATTTCACCGTAAGCTGTTTGATACGATGTAGGTTGCTGATTCCATAAAAATATGCCAAACGAAAACACCAATAATACTACCGCTGCGGCAGCCCAATATGTGGAGCGACTCCACCAATTAACAACAATCACTGGCGGTTCAATATCAGATAAAATCCTTTTTTTTAGATTAGCAAGGTCGTGTTTAGCGGGTTCGAGTTCTTGAAAGTGAAAAGTTTTTATATATTCGGTGGCAATCTTGATTTCTTTAGATTTATTGGGGTGTGCTGCCACGAAAGAATTCCAGAACTGATTAGATTCGTCGGTTGGAGAAATTACCCAACGAATAAAATCAGTATCCTTACAAAATTCTTCTACTTTGAAAGAGGCATAGTTCATTTCAGTAATCATTTTTTTGTTAAACGGGCGAAGTATAGGTTTTTCCCGTTTTTTAAGGATTTAATTTTTAGAGAAATATTGAAACAATAACAATACTATCAATAAACCCTGTTTTTTGATAGTCTCCTGTAAATATCCTTTCAAGGTAGTTAGGGCTACATTGATTGTATTATAGACACTTTTCATGGTAATATCCATGGCATCGGAGGCTTCTTGATAAGTAAAACCTTTCATATATACCAAATACAAAATTTCTTTTTGTCGTTTTGGTAGCTTGTTTAGTTCAGCTATAACCATTTGCTTTTGGAGTTCCAGCGTTTGTTCTTCAATCACTTGGCTTTCGTAAGGTTCAATCATAAACTCGGCATTATCGAATATATAATCATCCGAATCAAACTTATTGAGTTTGGTTAAACTATCCGTTAGCCGCCGTCGCAACGAGCGATACATATAAAACCGTATATTATCAGTCGGCCCTAACTGACTACGATGAGCATGTAAGTGCAGAAAAAGTTCGTGAAGACAATCTTCTACTAATTGCTTATTTCTGACCAAATTATAGCCATACCGATACAAGTCAGCCGCAAACAACTCATAGAGTTGAGAGAAAGCCTCCTTGCTCCCATTGCGGAAATTATTCCACAGTGCAGCGTGTTCGGTAGGTGTTAATTTATCTTTCATTATGCCATTTTGAAAATGGAGAAATGCCAATTTAGGTTCTTAATAGACGAAATTGAATGCTGTTTTCTCACAAATCTATGAGTAGAGTTTTATTATTTCAACAATAAGTCCTAATATTTAGTCTTTTGATACAAATTGTTTTCAATTCGTCAAAAAGCAGACAGCTTAATTTACTGCAAATGAATGATAAAAGGTTTCAATTTACATCGTATAAAACTTGTTTTTTTAAACACAGTAAGTAAGTAAAGGAACAAATTACGAGGTACGATTTACGAATTTTAAAACACTGAATATCAGCGGTTTATAGATAATCAATTGACGTTTATTTTTGTCCCAGTACTTACTTACTTGTACTAATATGGCAAAACATACAGATTTGAGGCATGATAAAACAACTCGGAGTATTGATGAATTGGATAGAGGTAAAAATATAAACATTAAAACATTTAAAGTTACTGTCGCTACCAACAAAATTGATGGTAAAGGAGATGCAAACTACAAGAGTGAACAAATTGGTAGAAATATCATTTTTTTCGTTCTAATAAAAAAGCTCAATAGTCCATTTTACTATATTCTTTTTCGATAACTCACTGGCGAAACACCCATTTGTTGCTTAAATAATCTTGAAAAATAAAAAGGGTCATCAATGCCAATTTCAGAAGCAACTTCACTGATGCGAAGCTCGCTAAAATGAAGTAATTGACAGGCTTTCTGTATGCGTAAATGGTTGAAATACTCAATCGGTGCATAACCAGTATCTTGCTTGAATTTCCTCGAAAAAAAAGACACTGAAAGGTGGGCGGCTTGAGCAATAGTATCCAGTGTGAGCGAATTTGTAAGATTTTGCTGCATAAATTTGATGGCTCTATCGCTTGGACTGATGGATGATGCAATTACTTCATTTTTTTGAAAATGCTCGGGCGAAGTAAATGTTGCTAAATAATAAGGCAAGGTAAGATTAGCCAGCAAAAGATTGGAAGCACTGTATCCTTTCAGAAAAGTTGTAGCAATTTGGTTAAATAATTCATTTCTCTCTGCCGAAAAACCGACTTGTACAGCACTATTATCTTTATTCATAATGACTTTTGCGGCATCATCAGCATTGATTCCAGCAAAGTGAAACCAATAAATTGTCCACGGATTTTGCTTATCGGCCGCATAAGAATGGACAGTATTTTTAGGAATAACAAAGATTTCACCCGCTTGAATATGTATTTTTTCATTCTGTAACTGTATCCAGCCATTGCCATTGGTACAGTAAATCAGAATAGTCTCAGAAATGCCCACAGGACGTTGATAATAATGATGCAAAGCCTTTGGATAAAACCCCATGCGTGAAATATAAAACGCATGAATCAAAGGCAATGTTTTGCATTTTGCCATTGCTACTTTCGGAATCTCAATAATTAACTCCCCTTCAAATCCTCTACTTTTTTGCATCAGTTTGGCTTATTTCAACAATGATAAGGTAAAGATAAAATAATTCATGTATATGATAAAATTGTTCATTTTTTATTTCTTGGAATAGCTGAACTTTGTATCAGTAAAGTACAATAAAATAATTGGATAATTTAATAGCTATGGAAGAAATAACAAGGCTTTTTTGGAGTAAAAAAAGGGATTATTTACCTAATTATCAACTACTTGTAGAAAGAATAGTATCTGTTTGTGTTTTCCTGAGCCTTTTTCTGGGAGGTTCGGTCTTTGCTCAAGAATCCTTTGCTAAATGGACAAAAACGGAATTGACGTTAAACAACGGAATCGTCCATCGAAATATCAAACTTCCTGCTGAGATGGGCAGTTTTGGCACGACTTCATATAAACCTACAAGTGGAGAATTTAAGTATTTTGAGAAAATCAATCCTGAATTTCAATTTGAAATCAATGGTAAAGCTTATTCAGGTTTGGATAATTGGAGTGTAGTTGGCGTTCAAAAAATATCAGATACTAAAGCTGGTGATGGAGCAAGTGCCACACTTTTGAGTGAAGACAAATTGATTGAAGTTACCATAAAATATTTACTCTATCCAAATTCGCCTGCTATTCGTAAAAGCTTGATTATCAATAATTTATCCAAAGAAAATATTACCTTAGAATCAGTTGATGTGGAGAAATTCAATATTACTGGTTACTATGCCACCACATTCAGTTGGATTTGTCATGATTATGGCAGAAGGCGTTCAATCGGGCCGTATGATGGTAATATGCAAGACGCACTTCTGACTGTTCATAACAGCGATTGGAAACAAGGAATTGTGATTGGCAACGAAGCGGCGGGCGTAGTAAAACATACTTCAGTACTTTGGAATGACCAAACGATTTGTGCGGGACTTACGCACAAAGATGCTCGTTTTCCTTTCAGAAAATACATTAAACCCAACGAATCGTTTGAAACGCCGCAAGTCTTTACGATGGTTTATAACAATCATAAAGACCCCGACGAAATTCTCAATACGGCTGTACCCGATTTTGTGCGAAAACACTTGGGCATTCGCTTATCGGAACTTTCGCAAAAACCAACATTTATTTATAATACTTGGGTGCCTTTCAAAAAAGACATCAATGAAAAATTGGTCATGGAATTGGCCAAAGCCGCCGCCGATGCGGGCATGAAAGAGTTTATCATTGACGATGGCTGGGCGGACAATTATGGCGATTGGATTATTGACAAGAAAAGATTTCCAAATGGACTAAAACCCGTTTTCGATTACATTAAATCGTTGGGAATGAAACCTGGATTATGGGTAAGTG